>JBLGCB010000203.1:0-11395 GCA_047617105.1 Phenylobacterium sp.
TTGGGCTTATCTTTACCAGAAAGTAACCTTTCAATATCTTCTGGGGTTTGTAATTCAGCCTCAGTGGCTTCATTAAAATAATATGTTAAATGCTCACCAATATGCTTACCAAGCCAGAGTGTTTCGATATCTTTAGCCAAGGTCACAAGACCATGCTTAGTCAAATCGTCAATGAATTGTTTTTGCCATTGTTTTATATCTTCAGGTTCATTATCAAACCACAATGATTCCCGTAAAATATCATGAGCATTTGATTTGTTCGAAAGACAATCAAAATCGCGCAAAGCAGCCGCATTAACGACGCCACTAAGAGTACCAGCAGCAAGGGCCGCATCTCTTGCAGTGATATCAGCGCTACCCACCGCACTGGCTTCGGTTGTGTAATCCCCATCAGCATAGGCCACCGCTTGAGCAGCCCTAGGCACACGAGGAACGCCATCTATAGCGCGAGCTGCTGCATACGCTGTTTGGTGGGCTATAGAGCGGGCATCAATAGCACCATTTCTAGCTATCACTAAAGCGTAGCTATTCACTAGTGCCCTACAAACCGAGAAAACCCGATAAACGGTTTTGTCAGGCCAAATCTGTTCTATTGGAGTTTCCCCAATAAAAGATAAAGCCCTCAGGGCATTACGCCAAGAATAACAAATAAGCGCTTCTTTACCTTTTTTGTAGTGGAGCCTACGCAATTGTTCATCAGTCGGTCTGTTTGCCATAATTAAGTCTCTGTCTATGAACCAACTCAACATTAGCAATGATTTGGTGGTAAAGCAATGATAGCGATTTAGATTGGAATCATTAGTGGTCCATCGATACAAAAAGGACTAAACATCAAATTATACCTGTCAATGAGTTGCTTCTTGCAGGTTCCCTATCACATGACTCTGATCAGTCTGAAACATCGCTGTAATAACCCAGTGACGAACAAGACAATAAGTTTTCGAAATTGATTAACAACATTGTCAGGCTCTTCTATACTATTGGATAATTATAAAGTGATAAAGTGATAAAGTCGCAATGACAATGACTGCAAAAGATTTGAATTCAGTCCACAACCCGGCTGATTTACCACAATGGCTCGACGAAGAGTTGTACGATCTTTCCCATTCCAAGAAGCGGGAAGAAATTGAAGTGAAGTTTTTACTTCCTCGAACAGCCATGGCTGATTTTTTATCGCAAGAAGGTGTAAAAAGTCACGCCATCAAACAATATTACGTGCCTTTTGACATTGTAAAGCAAACAATAGCAGAGGCACCTAAAACGGCTATCGAATCTATTGATTTACCAGAGGATGCCGCCACCTACGACGAATGGCGTGTTCGCCAACTAGATGAACAATATTTGTTGACTGGTAAGAAAAAAAGCGATGACCCTGCCAAACGACTAGAGTATGAAGTCAATATTCCCGCCGTATTATTCAATCAAGTCATCAAAAATGCGGGTGATGATTGCTATGGCGTAGAAAAAATTAGAAGCAATAAAAAAATCTTGCTGGCAGGTGAAGACGCCGTAATAGAATTAGATGACTATCTCGTAGTTGGTAGCGGCCAATCGCGACAATTGGCCAGCGAACAACTATTTGATTTTGTTACTTGTGAGGTAGAAGTGGCCAACTTAAATTTGGCCAAAACCCTCACCAAAGGTTACTGGTTTATAGAAGAGCTACAATTTTTAAGAAAAGGTATTGATATTACAGGTATCAAGCCATTCTCTAACAAGCAATTGGCCAAAAATGGCTTTATAAAACCTAACTACCTGTCAATTAAACAATGGGTAAAGACAAACTTAATAGAACAAGTTAATGAACTTTTGACCGAAGAAGCAAAGCCTGCAAAAAACAATGAATCCCAAATTAATGCTTTGGTTAGGCGAGTCACCAACATCAACGATCGCCAGTCCAGTCAAAAACCAATTTTAGATATCCAAGCAGCTCAAGATATATTAAGCGACGTCTCTTTTACCATGACTGACACTTTAGGACGTAAAGACAACAATAATGAGGAACTGCGAAGTCTCGACGCCATGAACAAAGGCTGGCTTAGAGACTTTCACACAATTGTATCGTGCGACCCTTATTTACGGCTTTCTCGTAAACCTCAAGTATTTAGGGCATCGTCATCCAACACCAATGTCACCACCCGTGGTGCACACACACAAGATGTCATCGCCTGCTCAATGCAGTTAGCTCGACAGCTGGGCTTGAACGTAGAGCTATGCGCAGCTATCGCAGCTTTGCATGACATTGGGCATCCAGCAGGTGGGCACGTTGGTGAAGAAGTATTAAAAGAGTTAAGTGGCTTCCCCTTTAAGCATCATATTTTTTCATTATCTTTGGCCGATATTTTTTCGCTAAACCTGTTAAAAGAAGTACAAGTAGGTGCATTTTACCACAAAACTGGTGGCGGCAAGCTTCGCATCCCCAAACAACGCCCGCAAGAATATGGCGTGGTGATGATAGCCGACAAAATCTGTTATTGCGCTTGGGACTTGTTCGATGCCATTAACAACGGTTACATCGATGAATCTGACGTGCCAAAAGATTTACATGCGGTATTGGGCAAAGAACCACTAGACTGGCTCCAGTCCTTTATCAAAGCAGTCGTATTAGAAAGTGCATTGATGCATAGCATCCAATTTACTGAACTCTCAGGCAAAATATTTACACTATATAAAGACATCAGAAAACTTATCTTCGAGCACGTCCACAAACAAATAAGATGGGACAGTCTATATGCAGATTTGAAACTTTGTTATGACGCTATTTCCACCGGTTTTGCCGACCTTGATCCCGTGCCAATAGTCGCTTACATGACTGATGATGAGGTTACACAAGTGGCCAGAATGACTGAAAGGCTGCCAAAAACTAAAGTGCCGACAATAGAAGATTACGATGCTGCGGGACTCAGCTTTGCTGACTTTATACGATTACTACGCTCTGATGAAGTATCTGACAAAGATGTTTTTTATTACAGCCAGAAAGCACTCAAAGAAATCACACAAGCTGGAGTGAAATCCAAGGGGTAATCAAGTCATGTCATTGTTAATTAAGGTCAGGGAATTGAAACTATTGCACTGGCTGAATTGGCGTTGGCAAAGCTCACCGAGGCAAGAAAACCCCAACAAGCCAAGCAGAATTTATGCAGTTACCGGGCGTATTGAAAGCGCAACCAATCATGGCCGCGCTCCACCTAATATTCCGGTTCGGGTCATTTATTGCCCTTGAGCCAAGTAACGATTACTATAAGCTCTATCTTCTGTGACTTCTTTATCGACATAGCTTGTCAACCAAGAGGGCACCTCAAACTGCTTGGCTTGTCCTTCATCCACAAAATCAACCTCCAGCAGGCAAAGATCCTTTAAACTCCCTTCACCGTCAAAGTGATCGATGGTATAAGCCTCATCGGTGGCCTCCAAAGTATATCGCTTCTTAATGATCTTTCTCCCAGTCTTACCATCCATGAGTTTATTAAACTCAGCATGATTAATTGACCTTTCAAAAGTCTTTCTCGATTGACCACTGCCAACCTTTGTCGTGCGGGTAAACTGTTGTGAATCCTTACTCCGAATACGGTCTTCACGGTCTTCACTGGTAGCCAAGTAAGCCTGCTCAATAACAGCCATCTTGTACGGTCGACCATTGAGGTTAGGCAACTGGTTAAGCAAAAACTTCTTTTGTATTTGTGTTTTTTGTCCATCTTTCCCATCGGATTGTTCAATCAAAAAGTTGGCAACGCTTTCGATTCTATCTATAACATAATCGGTATGTTCGATTTGTGCTTTCGCAGCGCCCAGTTGTAGACCTTGAGTAAACTCTCTGCTCAAAACAACCGAAAGTAGTTTCTTGTGGACCCCTGGCCATTGTGCAATAACCGATTCAAATTGCTGAGCATTAATCGTCACAATACGCCCAGCTGCCCTAGCTCGTAAGCCGATGTGCCAAGTATCAACCCCATCTTCTTGTGCCAAAAAATGTTCACCCCATGTATCACCAATGCTCAACTGATTGAGTACAACCGCACTTTTATGGTCATTCATTGAGGTTTTATCTTTAAAGTAAACGCGTTCGAACAATCCTTCAACAATAAACACAATGCTGTCGTCAAGCCCTTCAAGCGGTTGATTTGCTTGTTCGATAGATACCGACTTTGATTTGCAAAACCTTGCCAAACCATATAACTCTTCCGGCACCAAAGATTCGAGTATCACACTGCTTTGCAAGTCTAATACTCGTTGACCCAAGCCGGGGTCTGCCGGCAAAATCAGTCTAGGCATGTTTCGTCTCCATATTCATTATCGATAGTAACAAAGTATCACCAAGTTCATTCGCAACCTCTGGCCATAAGGACTGTGCACTTAGATTATCCAATGCATTGGGTAATCCTTCTGGCAAGTATGGAATACTTCCCTGTCCTGTTAACAGTCGTTGTTCAAATGCTTTAAGCTCATCTCTAAAGGTATTAAAAGTCGCCCTTGGTAACCCTTCCTGAAGAAAGCTTAACGCTCTGTCATAATGCACCGCGTCATCACTGGTCAACGCCAATGCGACAACACTTGGTTCAAACACAGTTCGACTTTCTGGATGTAAGCCAGCAATCAGTGTTAAATAGCTGCGAAGAACCTGCGTGGAACGCCGTCCTAGCCAATGCTCAGCAATACCATAATGGCCATCAAACAAACACACAAAAGCATAGACGGTAGTAAACTTTTTATGTAATTTATTGGATAACTCAAACAAAGCACTAGATAACTCCTCTTTTGGCACATCAACTGAACTGACATACCAAGCTTGAATACAGTGTTCTACCAACCCGACATCCCAATGCTCAACCGACATGGTCGCCAACTGATCATTAAAGTATTGATAAAGTGACAGTGAGTTATCGCTAGACACATCTGCACTTTGAACTTTGTCAACAAAACCAGCAAACGCAGACCAATCTACTTCGGCAAATTCTGGTGCTATATCTTTTGAAATTGTGTCCAATACCCCTAAGAACAAGCTAACACTTTTAAGATCAATAACCTTATCTTGGTGCACTTTGAGTAATACATGAGGTAACGCTGACATAGCCGGTTTAAAGTGCGCAGGCATAGAGAATGTTTTGTCATGTAACGACCTGTCAATAAAATACAGCATTGTCCATACAAGCCATGGGTAGCGCTCTAACATTGAAACCACCGCATGACCATAACTGGAGTCTACTTGCTGACATTGACTTAACATAAAAGCAAATGCATCCAATACATCTTCATGAGGAAAAAACTTGGTGTTTGCCAACTTGCTCCAATCAAGCTGCATTAGCTCGCTGTTTACATCCATCATATCGGCAATTTGACGATAGCTTTTACCACTGCCCAATTCCAACATCACTTTCACAGCAGCTTTGTCGTTTTTACGTTGCGAATAGCGCTGCAACAAGCTCTGGATGACGATATTACCATCAACACCAGCTTTTTCGACATTTTGGACAATTCTCGACACCAGCTCGGTTGAACAATCCTGCTCAAGCCACCTTTCAAAACAATCGAGTAAATCAGCAAGCATACCAAAGTGTTCTGCGCCCTCTGACATCGCGTCTATTAAGGATGCTGACGGTGGGCTATCTGCAGATTTCAAATCAGACCATAAAGACAAAAATGCCGACCTAGCATTCAACTGTTTAAACGCAATGATCACAGCGGCCTTTATCGTATCATCTCCACCTTTAAACGCAGATAACAACTGTGGTACGCCATCAGAGCCTCTTAGTTGGGTAAAACGATTTATTGCCATCGCATTTTTTAGCGGAATACTGTCAATACCTGCCCAAGTTGTTTTATCTACCGAACCAAACTCTTTTTCATACTTTTCTAAGTCAACATCATCACCTTGTCTAAGCCTTTCTAGCAAAATATTCTTAAACTCAGGTATCATCTGAATAGACCAATAAAGCATAAAGATTGCCGTAACCAAAGCCACAACAAACAATAAATCTAATTGAAACCCTGTTGCGGTAGCCTTTTCTAGTGCGGCAGTACTCCCCTCTACAATATCAGTTTTGCTCACTGGTGCTGATGTTGTTCTGAACAGTGTAAAGTATCCAAGTAAAAACAGCCCCGCTGCGCCATTGGTAATTGCAGTTACCGGCCCTTCAACAAAGAAACGCCCCCGAGAAACTTTATCTGCTGGTAAAACGCCATAAACCAGCGGTAATAGCGTCTGGTTGAATAAAAACTCTGCCACCCAGCCACAGATACGAGCAAATAATAGAATGTTAATGATGCCCAAAGAATCTAACGGGTCAACCCCCAGCTTACCCCATACGGTTGCAAAAAAATCGCCGCCAACAACAAGGTATGTGAATGTGCCTATAAGCATCGATATTGGCGCAAACAAGTTTAATTTTGCGACGCCCATTTTGTCCAAAAACAACGGAAAGACAAACCACTGAAAAAGAGCCGCAAATATGCCAAACCCAAATGTCCACCGGGCCAACAACTGACTGAAATCTTCTGCCGCGATGATGCCTGCGGCACCGTTGGCCAGCGTTTGATCGAAAATCCCCAACAAAATAAAGTTACAAACAGTCGCCAAAGTAAACAACCACAAAAAGCGAATCTTTTTTGCCCACTGATAATCTGCCTTTGCTTGTTGTAAAAATGTCAGTTCCACTGGTTTGTCATCGATAACCGGAGGGGTAAATTCAAAAGAAGAACGAATAGATTTAAGATTACGAATAAGGCCTAATGCAAATGCTAACACTAAGAGGTTTAATACCGCCAATGACAGCACCATCTTTTGAGAACTAAAGATAGGCAAGTACTCACTGCTTTGAGAGAGAATGAGCAATGACGCGACCACGATACCAAATTGACCAACAGCAGAGATTTGAGGAAAATCCCGCTGACCCTGTTGCTCAGTAAAATAATCGTCCGCGAGGATCCAAATAAGATTCATCGCCAAAAAAATGGGCAATTCAGTACCGAGATAAAAAAGTGCTACAACCCAAGTTGGGGGATCAAACTGTAACCAACATCCCATAACAAAAAACCAAAATGCAGAGCCACCAAAAGCGAATATCACTATCTTTTTAGCGCCATAAGTTTCCCACCACTGCTCGATTTTACCGCCAAACCAAGTCATCAACACCGCATTGATAATCAGCACCCAAGGAAAATACTGATCACCAGCAGGCGCTGTAAACAACAATGAGTCCCTCAAAATACGCCCGAGGAATACAGTGGTGAATATGACAAAGTTAAAGCTTGCAAACCAAAAGAGCTGTTTGTTTTTAATTCCGGCCATGATAGGTCCTTATAATGTTTCTCATTTAACTTTTTATTCGCTATCGTTTCGTTATTGGTTATTGTTTTTTATGTGAATCAATCATCTGAATAAACTTTTCTGACAACTTATCATTTTGCTCTAATTCTGGTTTTAAGAAAGAAATAACAGGAAAAAACGCCATGTTCGCCTCAAGTGCCAATAAAAAATCAAACGGTGATTTTAGTATTTCATCAATATTTTCCGGATCGAAATAAAAGTCATCAGGTTTAAGCGCTTCACTAGCTTTCATCTGAACTGAAGATTTATTGGTAACCAATGCCAGCCATTCTTTATCAATGAAATGTTCAAGCTGATAAAATGCTTGCCTTTCATATATACTTGCCTTAATGGATTTTTTATCGCTACTATCACTTTCAACCTCCCACAATAAAAATCGCAATAAACCCAAATAAAAATAAACCGGTGTAAACATTGGCATATATATAATGACTTTTTCAAAATGGCTAATCGCTCTTTTCATCGTCTGTTGCCAAGCATCTGCCCGTAAGCGATATTCCGTAGAATTAAACATTTCAACCCAGCCCATTAGATAGTGAATCATAGGGTCATGGGCACGATACCTTTCAGCACGACTTAAGTTACTTATAGCTTTTGCTAATTGATTAAAATCGATCATTAAATTTTTTCTTTCTTCGCTTTTTCTGATACCTAACACACTATTTTTTACAGTATCATTATGCCATTCAATCCAAGGCCCATAGGATAACAGCGGTGGCATTTGATGACCGAACACACCAATTGCACTACATAAATTAAAATGCCCTAAGGTTAAAAGAACATCAGGCAAATCGCCCCGATATTGCAGCGCTTCATTAAGCACATCTTCAATATTACTTTTTTCATGCTCAGATTTGGATAGATTAATGGATAAAGCTTCTAATTGCCACATAATACACGCTTTCTCATGGGCATACTCTGTTGCTTTTGGTCGTAAATCAATCGCTTTTTTAATAGCCACCAAAGCATCTTGTAACTTACTGACGATAGCCTGATTGTTTTGGCCCTGCTGTTTAAAATTCAATGCCTTTGTTATATTGGCATCAAGATGATATAGCTCAGCTTGGACAGCGTAATAAGCCGCATATTCCCCTTTACTTTTACTGTATCCTTCGTCTAACTCATCATTACTATCAGGTTCATCATTACTATCAGGTTCAACAATATTTTTAATGTCTTCTATCGCACTGTGAATATTCTTACTATCCTCTTTATTACCAACTAATTCGTACAGTTTATCCTCTTCGTTAGTGTTGGAATATTTTAAGTACTCATCTAACAACTGACGAGCGTGCATGGCGATAGCCCGGGCAAACCTGAACACAACATCTCTTTGATAAGGCGAACTATCATTTTTGCTCTCTGATGTATTTTCTTTTTCTGTTTTTCCACCACTTTGTTTAATTAAAACTTTAACACTGATTAAACTGCTAATCGCTTCTTCGGCTTGCCCAAGCGTTAATAAATAGACCGCATAAGCTAGCGTCAATGCCACATTGTGCCGATACTCTCTAAACAGTAACTCAAAAGCCCGTTTTATCTTATCTGGCTCTCCTTCTGCTAATGCCTGTTTTATACTGTTGTCTATGTCTTGCCCATTACCTCTAATGATCAGATCCGCCAGTTGTTGATATCGAATACACGCAATATCATCAGGCGCGATGTCACAGATGAGTACATCTCTTAGCAACAAAATATCTGCCACAGGCACCTCAACCGGTCGCCCCTCTCCATCATCCGCATTTGCATTACGCGCATGTGGCATACGCTGCGCAATAAATTTATATTGATTCGCATACAAATTATTATTGGTTGCATGGGAGGGAATTTGACTGGCTAATAGTAAAATATTTTTTGCATTTTTTTGAAAACCCGACTTAATTATCTGTTCGTACCCGGTAACTATACCAGCCATATTCCACGGATTTAAGTTAAACACCAAAACAGGACACTGCGAAAACCATTCAATCGCGGTTTCAGTAATAGCATCCATTCCAGGTTTACAATCGACTATCACATAATCTACATCCAATTGTTGAACTTGCTGTCGAAAACTTTCAATAAATACCGATGAACCGGATGTGCTTTCATTTTCATCCGTGCTTTTGTCTTTATCAGTCAACTCATTCCAATTATCAGTCACATATTTTAAATCTTTACCATATTGGTCAACATATTCATAAGCCCCTGCCCGCATCACCAAAATATCCCCTTCATCAAAGGTTTCTCGTGGTAACTTATAAAGATAATGAGATTTACCTGATTCTATATCCTTCCTTAATTTCCCAGGCTCAGATAATTTAGGCCAACTGTCTATTGAGATATTTTCCTCTGCGTTTTTTGCTACCTCAAGATAATCCTTTGCATATTCAACAAACCCTCTAGGAACTTTAACTTTACTCTCAGTGACTATTTCACTCAAACTATCCCAATTACCAAAATCTGGCTTTTCATCTCCCTTTTCTGAGCTGGCACTGCCCCCTGAAATACCACTATCATCAACAGAGTCACCATTCTTCTTATCCTTGTTAGCTGCCTTACTTTCTTTATATTGACGAGACAAATGATGCTTAGCAGCATTATACGAGGGAAAAAGCGGCGACAACTCATCATCAACGTCAAATATATCCACACCTGGTGCTGGCAAGTCAAAGTCGATCACCAATATCTTCTTTTTACGTCTGGCTAAAAACTTTGCGGTGTTCATGGCTGACGAGGTTCGACCGACACCACCTTTATACGAATAAAACAAACAATAAAATGGCGTACTCATGACGCTAATCTCCTTTCAATGTGCGCTAGTGCTTTATTCAATACTTCTTTTGACCCAGCTGTCTCACTAATACAGAACGCTTTAAACCAACTCTTAACCTTAGCCTGATTACAATCAAATAAATCCAGACGTCGCTCAAAAATAAAACAAATAATATCGTAAGGTATCTCTTGTAGTTTGGCAGCATCATCAGAGTCAGCAAACCAGTCAATCTGACCAACTAAAGCGCTCAACTGTTCGGCTGCATAATAGGCATCACGCTTTAAAATAGCCAACTCCTTTTTGATTTCAAAGCCTTTACCTTCTTCACCTTTTTTATCCTCCATATTATCGGCTATAAGTTTACGATTAACATAAGTGAAGTGGCGGGCGACGACCGCATATAACCACGCTTCGGGTTTTTCAACATTCCATATAACCGCTTCATTTAAATTCTCTAATGCCGATTGAACTGACTGTGCATTGCCAAATTCGCTATCCACACAAGCCAATTCTAAATAGACCTCCCCCAACTGCGTTAAAGCTTTAGCTCGAAAATTATCATCTACTTTCGAATCGATGCTACACTTTGCCTGAAAGTCTTTCCATTCATGCATCAACTCAACAAATTTATATAAATCTTTTATTTCTTGCGCTTCGTCTCTCTCATCTGATGAGTTAGGCTTGCTAACTTTAGTACTGGTGATCCAATATCGACCCAATAACGCATAACAGTATGGGATGAGCAGTTGATTACGCAAACTGCTATTAAGAACAAGCTCCTTCAACTTAACAATAAGCTCATCATATATGCTCTTACTCAAATCATTTTTACATTTTTTGGCCAAATCAAGAATACCATTAAGCACATTAGATTTTCGTTCATATCTAATAGCATCTAAACAGTGTCTATATTTTTCCCATGCTATGTCATATTCTTCATTATCCCGGTATAAACAAGCTTGTTGCTCATATAAGCTCGTTTTTATCTCCCTAATAAACGAGCATTTGGCTAGCCAAGCCCATTGTTCTCCATTATCGGAAGCCTTGGTTAAATAATCAATTTGCTGTCTAGCCTCATCGAGGGCCCCTAATACATTTCGCTCTTTACTTTCCATTTTGGCTTCTAACCAACTAATGCGCCAATCTCCAGCATTACCTTTTGCCTTAAAACCACAATTATAAGTTGGAACCAAACGCCCTATATGCTCATTTTGCGCATTATTCATTTTAGCTAATGCTTCTATTGCCAACTGTTTTGAGCTATCACGGTCTATTATGGCGCAACGCAAGGAAAGGTACCAATAATAAGACCAATG
>JBLGCB010000204.1:0-11384 GCA_047617105.1 Phenylobacterium sp.
CAAAGCCGATATCCAGGATGTCAATATTGGCGATACCTTTGTGTTAACTTGGCTTAATCAAAACCCTGAGTTGGTCAATATTAGCCAACAATTTAATCGCTTTGTCTTTGATCCGGCAGCGGTGAGTGAAGGACTTTATCAAGTTTCAGCCACTGTGGTTGATAGTGGTGAACCACAATTACAGGATTTATCCTCAGTTTATATCGAAGTGGTGACACAATTGGCGGGTTTATCGGCCAATGATAGCGATGGCGATTTAATTCCAGACAATGTTGAAGGTTATAAGGATTCTGATGGCGATGGGCTGGCCGATTACCTTGACCGGATTGAAGAATGTAATGTGTTGTCTGCAACCGCCCTAGTGCAGGATGGTTATTTAATCGAAGGTGAGCCGGGGGTTTGTTTGCGCCGGGGATTCTTTACCGTTGGCGGCGAAACCGGTGGCGCCCAGCTCACCCAGGCAGATATTAACGATGATAATACCGATCAGTTAACGGTTGATACACAAGCGCAGAATGTGGGTGGGGTATTTGATTTTATTGCCTATGGTATGCCAGATGAGGGCACTGAATACACCATTGTCATGCCACAGCTTAAACCCATTCCACTAGGGGCGGTTTATCGTAAATTATTCCCAGACACTGGCTGGGGTAACTTTATTGAGAATGAGCTTAATAGCTTATGGTCTACTGCCGGGGAACCGGGATATTGCCCACCACCCAACAGCAATAAACAGGACCCGGATAATATTTGGACCCCAGGTTTAACCCAAAACCATTGGTGCGTGCAATTAATGATCGAAGATGGTGGGGTCAATGACGATGACGGTGAGAAAAACGGCAATATTGTTGACCCAGGTGGCGTGGCGGTGATCATTGATCAAAATCATCTACCAGTGGCTATGGATGATCATCGTACCATGGCGGTGAATGACAGCCTGTTGATTGATGTGTTAGTCAATGATAGCGACGAAGATGGTGATAGTTTAACCGTCACTTCTGCCCATGTTAATTTTGGTCAAGTTGAGATCATCGATAATCAATTGTTCTATCAAAGTCCACTTGATTTCGCCGGTTCGGTCACCATCGATTATGGTATTGTCGATGAAAACGGCGGCACCGACCATGCCATTGTATTGATTGATTTTATTGCCAATAGCGCGCCGATTGCAGTGGATGACCATAGCCAGATTGAACAAGGACAAGTGGCACAACTTAACCTATTAAGCAATGACACTGATGGCGATGGCGATACCCTAATCCTGCTGAGCAGCGACCATAATCAAGTCAGCATTAATCCTGATGGCACTGCGGTATTTACCCCAGACCCTGACTTTTTTGGTGAGGTGGTTATTCGCTACACCATAAGTGATGGTTCTGCTCAAGTATCGAGTGCATTTTGGCGTATCACCATCAGTCAAAAAATCCATCAACTAGAGGCCACCACCACGGGCGGTGGCAGTATCAGTTACCCTGCCCTGCTATTGTTGTTATTGCTAGGATGGCGTAGACGGCAAAATCAAGCTCTTAAAATCAGCATCTTAAAATAAAATAGGACCATAAAACTTAATCATGAATAACAACTTAGCGTTAATTTTAACTTTTGGCTGTTTTGCCGCCAATGCTGAGCAAAGCTCACCATGCCAGTCGTTAGCGAGCAATGATCAGCAATGTGATCATCAAATTGGCTGGTATCTTGGCGGTAGCTTAGGCTTGGCACAAACTGATGTCGATAATCATCGAATTGAACAACATTTTGAGCAAAACAATCTCGATGTCAGTCGGGTTAGCACGGATAACGATGATATCGGTGGCAATATTATGGTCGGTTATCAGTTTAATCGTTACTTTGCGCTTGAAGCGGGTTATTTGGACTTCGCTGAGCGTTCCGTTCATTTTTCAGGTCAAACCACGGATATTGCAGCCTTTTATGCTGCGGCTAAGAATATTTATCCGCAATCTGGCGATGGTGTTTTAGTGGCATTGGTTGCCTCCTGGCCGATGAGCGAACGGTTTAAATTATCGGCTAAATTGGGCTATTTTGATTGGCAGGGTGATTATGTCACTTTGGATGATCAAGGCCAGCAAGGTAGTGCGACGACATCTGATGGTGATGTGTTAATAGGGGCTGAATTAAACTATCGATTAAACGCGCAAACTCAACTATTTACCAGTTATCAAAGGGTAAAACTTAACCAAGATGACAATGATATGTTTGCTGTTGGCCTGCGTTATTATTTTGCTGATTAACGTTGGTTTATTTTTCAACGGGCCTAAAAAAACGCCACACTGTCAAAGGATTCGACAGTGTGACGCTCTTAATCAATCAAGGTCAATCAAAGTTCAATCAAAGTTCAATCAACAGTGATTAAGGATTAGCAGAAATCCAGCTGCTTATTTGGTTGTAAACAGTGCTGGTGATTCTGGTTCCACCATTATTGCTGCTATAACCATAGGCATGAATACCGCGAACCGTGTTGCCACTATCAGCAATACCACTGCCGCTTTGGCCACCGGCGGTGTCCATTGAATAGAAAATCTGCCGCGCACTTGAAGAAGTTGAACTCGAATCAGTCCATAGTTGGCCAGTCGGCTTATCACCAGGGTAACCCGTTACGCTATGAGTACCACCAGCATAATTACCATAACCAGTCCATCCACCGTGAGGGGCTTCTTGTAGTATGATCATGCCATAATCATATTCGGCATTTTTGTTGTTAAACCACTGAGATGTGGTCATTGCATTGGCCCAATTTTCACTGCCCCAAGGCTTGTAACTGCCATCTTGTCCCACAGAGAAATTCAACGAGCTATGCCAGTTACCACTACCATCGGCAACACAATGTCCTGCGGTGAGAACATGTTTCGGACCAACCAAAGTACCCGAACAGCCAATCGCAATACGACCGATATACCAGTAAGGATTTTGCACAGTATTGGTGATTTGGGTTCTGGTATCTGTGCCGTGTACCTTGCCTTGGGTGTCACCAGGGACTTGTCGACGATTGCTTCGCTCAGGCATCACTGTAGGTAGATGTCCCGGGCTGTTAAACAATGCTTTATCGGCACCGAGTTGTTGTAAGCTATTGATGGCTTTTTCAAAAATGGCCAAATCTTTAGCGTCTATCGTTGCTTCATATTGATCACCATCACGAGTGACCATCACCGTTTTTAAACCTTGGGCGCGGTCTTGAAGTGACTGAGCGACCGACGAAGTTACTTTATTGCTATACATCACGGGTCCGTCAATAAGGTTATCGCCATGAATAAAACTGGCCTTACCTGGTAACTTGGTGAATTGTGACGCGTTCATACTGCTGGTATTGGCACCTGTTTGCTCTGCCTGAGCCGAAGCAGAGATGAATAAGGCACTTGTTACAGCGGTAATCAGTAGTTTATGGAAGTTTTTCATTATTTTTTTTACCTTGTCTTACTATTAGATTTATATTTTTATTTTAACATTTGTATGCTTTGCAAACACACGCAATCAGTAAATCATAATTTTATAGAGGAAACAATGTTATTTGTTATATTACTTTTACTTATAATTTACATTTAAGAAATAACAACAGTGATATTAGGTACTTATGATTGTACCGTCATTAACCATTTCAGCGCTATTATCAATCAGGGCAAGCAGAGATAAATCAGCAGCTTGGTTGGTCTTTGATAGGTATAAAGCATTAGTCAGCTTAATAAAGCAAGTTGTTAGCATTTTTTGATATAACCATGTGAATAATAAGGACTTGTTTCAAATAAAATGCAAAAAACGATTGATTAAACAATTTAAAAAGGATACTTTACAGGTATATTAAAAAGTACCAATCATATATGGAACAAAAATGGCGTTAATCCAGGAATCCCCCTGTAACACCTTAAAAATTTATCAAAGTGAAGACTTTAAAGAAGTCGAAAAAATTGGTAGTGTCGGCGGATGGGCATTCGATATTGCCAACAACACACTCAGCTGGAGCGATGAAACCTACCGAATTTATGGTATATCATTAGGCACACCTATCACAGTGGATATTGCCATCAAACATTATTCGAATGATTCTAATCGCATTATCAATGATTGTTTTGATAAAGCTATCAATCAGCATATCCCCTACGATAAAGAGTTACCTTTTGTTGATGCGCAAGGCAAGCAAAAGTGGATCCGCACCACTGGCAGAATCCGTTGTAAAGACAAGCAAATCACTCATCTGTATGGCGCTTTTGAAGATATTACCGCAGAAAAAAAACTCGCTGCACAAAGCCAAGACAATGCCAATCATCTCTTATCGGTGATCAATAACCTCAGTGATGCGGTCGTCACCGTTGATGAACAAGGCACCATTTTGTCTATTAACCGGGCGACTGAAAAGATGTTTGCCTATCAAACCTGCGATTTAATTGGCCGCAATATTTGCATTTTAATGCCCGAACCTTATAGCTCGATGCATCAGCAATATTTGGCCAACTACCTGAAAACAGGCAAAGGCAAAATCATGGGTATTGGCCGAGAATTACCCGCGATACGGCAAAATGGTCAATGCTTTGCGATGGAACTGTCATTGTCTGAAACCTCGCACGATAACCAACGCATTTTTATTGGTATTGTTAGGGATATTTCTGAACGAAAAGCGGCCAGAGACGAAATTTTTCGCATCGCTTATTTTGACCCCACCACCGACTTACCCAACCGGGCTTCTTTTGCTAAAGACCTTATTGAACTGATTGCCAAAGCGACCAATCTCAACGGCAAGATATTGGTCAGTTTGATTGATATTGACCGTTTTTCCCAAGTAAACCTGACCTATGATTATCAATCAGGCAATTATACGCTGAATACGGTGGCCAAACGGCTGAGCGCGATTTTGCCCACCGCTTTTAAGTTGTACAACAATAATGGCGATCAGTTTTTTCTGCTGTATATGGTACCAGTGCTAGCCGATAATAAAGCGGACATTATCCAAACATTTAATGACCTTTGCAGCAGCATCTTACAAACGGTTAATGATAAGTTGCTGATTAATGAACATAGCCACCAATTAACCGCCAGCATAGGTTCGGCGTTGACCTTGGCCAGTGATGCCAGTATGGAAGAACTTCAGCAATTGCTAAAACTGGCCAATCGCAAAGCCAAAAATGCCGGCGGTAATCGTCATGTGATGATCCGCCAGCAAGAGCGTGAAGAGTTTGAACGCAAGTCTCGTCTGGTACAATCCATCCGTCCAGCCTTGGCGCTACAGCAATTTTATCTGGTGTTGCAACCCCAATTTAACAGCAATAAACAAGTGATTGCCTCAGAAGCGTTACTGCGCTGGAATAGCCCTGATTTTGGCGCGGTCAGTCCAGCAGAGTTTATTCCTTTGGCTGAGGACAATGGTGATGTGTTATTACTGGGTGATTTTGTGTTAAAGAAGGTGTGTGAGTTGCTTAGTAAGCTAAAGCAACGGTCAGTGCATACCGTGGTGGCTGTGAATATCAGTGCTAAACAAATCGTTCAACCGGATTTTGTCCAAAAGCTACTGGCGACGGTTAAACATTATGATGTCGACCCCGCCAGTTTGATGTTGGAAATTACCGAAACCACTTTGGTGTCAGATATTGAACTGGTAAAAGCACGGATCACCAACATGGCCAAACAGGGTTATCGCTTTTCGATTGATGATTTTGGCACGGGTTATTCGAGTTTAAGCTACCTTAAAGAGTTGCCGATTAACGAGTTGAAAATAGATCAATATTTTATCGAAGCCATTACCGCAGGTAAGCACAATCAACCCATTGTAGATACCATCTTGCAAATGGCCAAAGCACTGAACCTTCAGGTGGTGGCCGAGGGTGTTGAAACCCAACTGCAATTTGATTATTTAAAACAGCATGGATGTGATATTTACCAAGGTTTTTTGCTCAGTAGACCGTTGATGACAGAACAATGGTTACGGTTGTTTGATGGCCAATCAGATGAATCTGTTATATAGAACCCTCATACTACCCAACGTGCCTCGGCACAAATGGCGCGGTTCGAACCAGTAGACCCCAAGACACATAACTAGTTATCGTCGAAATGTCGAACTCATGTGAAGCTACACATAAGTTCGACATTTCGACGGGCACTAACTAAGCGTCTCTCCCCAGTTAATAGCGACGCTACCTTGCGAAAGATTATGGTGGGAGATTAGAAGGTAGACATGCAGTTCGTATAACCATGCCAACTCGCTGTTAACAACGGCACCGCTGACTTCACTCACCAAAACAAACCTTGCTTTGCTGTAAATCCACGATAATGGTGCGCAAAACACCTACAGAGTCAATTTCGGTCTATGCTTAAAGAAATACAACCAAAGTTACCTAATACCCTATGCGCTTAATGATTATCCTGCTGATATTGCTTTCTGCTTTTGTCCCTGAAGTACTTGGTTCTTCCGCGCCAGTTACCCGCTTTGACCGCTTGTCGGTCGAACATGGTTTGTCACAAGCCTCTGTACTGGACATTGTTCAAGACCATAAAGGTTTTTTATGGTTTGCGACCCAAGATGGCCTTAACCGATATGATGGTTACAGCTTTAAAGTCTTTCGCCATAACCCCGATGACCCCCATTCGATTTCAGATAACAGCATCAATACCCTATTTATTGATTCAACAGGGTTATTGTGGATTGGCACTCTAGGGGGCGGATTAAACCGCTATGATGCCAATACCGGGCAATTTGTCCATTTTAAACATGATAGCGCGACCCGAAATAGTCTTAGTCATAATAATGTATTGGCCATTGTTGAAGATACAGCCGGCGATTTGTGGCTTGGTACTTTGGCGGGATTAAATCGATTTACACCATCATCCGGCCAATTTGAACATTTCTTAGCTAACAACCGCGTATCAGACAACCTTAGCGATAACCACATCCTGTCATTACATAGTGATAGTAAAGGCACCCTTTGGGTCGGCACCAACAATGGTCTTAATCGCTTTAACCCACAGCAGCAAACCTTTAGTCACTATATTCATCACCCGGCAGATCAACACAGTTTAAGTCACAACAGCGTTAATGCCATCTTAGAAGATAGTGCAGGTTTTTTATGGTTGGGTACCTCAGATGGTCTAAACCGCTTGGACACTATCAGCAACAGCAGCGAAAACAGTCACCTGAATAAAGCGCATTTCACTCAATTTAAGCACCATCAATCTGACCCGCACAGCCTCAGTGACAACAATATTCAGCGTCTATTTCAAGACAGCAATGGCACCTTGTGGGTGGGCACTCAGGGCGGTGGCCTTAACCGGTTTAATTCAACCCGAGGCGATTTTGTCCATTATGATTATCAGCCACATGATCCAAACAGCCTCAGCGATAACACCGTCAGATCAATATTTGAAGACCAACAAGGCGGATTATGGATTGGCTCGTTTGTCGCAGGCGTCAGTAAAATAACCCCACAAAGACAACACTTTGGCCATGTTAAACATCAACCAACAGACCCTAACAGCCTGAGCCATAACCTCACGATGGCCTTTAACAAAGACGCTTCAGGCGCACTGTGGATTGGCACCCATGATGGTCTAAATAAGCTGTTAAGCCATACCACGGCTGAACAAACGGATACTGTTCGATTCAGCCATTTTAAACACCAAGCGGGCAATCCTCACAGCTTAAGTCATAACAGCGTGTGGGCCATCGAACATGATAACAACGACAGCCTATGGCTTGGCACCTTGGGCGGCGGGCTTAATCGCTACAACCCAGTCACCAAGCAGTTCAGCCATTTTAAGCATTCAAGCTCAAACCCTAACAGTTTAAGCGATAATGATGTGGTGACGCTATTTATTGACAGTCAACAAACCCTGTGGATTGGCACTTGGGGTGGTGGACTCAATCGCTATAATCCCGCCACCAATAATTTCAGCCGCTTTAACCATAACCCGGCGTTGCCCAACAGCTTAAGCCATAATGAGGTTAACAGTATTATTGAAGATAACCGCGGCAATCTATGGGTGGGCACTTATGGCGGTGGTCTCAATCGCTTTGATGCTAATACCCAAGAGTTTGTCTCTTATCAGCACCAATCATCAAACCCCAACAGCCTGAGTCATAATGCGGTCTATTCCCTCTACGTTGACAGCAAAGACAACCTTTGGGTTGGCACCGCCGCCGGACTCAACCGATTTATCAGCCAATCTAACCATTTCATCCAATACCGAGAAAAACACGGTCTAGCCAACGGAGTGATTAATGCCATTCTCGAAGATGATCAAGGGTTGTTGTGGTTAAGCACCAATAAGGGCCTTTCTCGTTTTAACCCCAACACCGAAAGCTTTAAGAATTATGACGTTAACGATGGTCTGCAAAGCAATGAATTTAACTTCGGTTCGCGGTTTAAAAACGATAAGGGCGAGTTATTTTTTGGTGGTATCAACGGTTATAACCGTTTTCTGCCAGACAATATCCAAGATGACCAACAACCACCCACCGTGGTACTGACCGATTTTTTGCTGGCCAACCGTTCTGTGCCAGTACAATCCTCAGCCAAACACTTAACTTCAGAATCTCCATTCAATCTAAGCAAAACCATCGATAATCTCGATTCATTAACCCTAACCTATCAGCAAAACCTAATTGGTTTTGAGTTTACCGCATTGCATTTTACCAACCCGATGAAAAACCAATACGCTTATAAACTCGAAGGGCAAGATCAAGACTGGGTATATACCAGTGCCAACAAACGTTTTGCCACCTACACCAACTTGGCACCAGGGAATTATATTTTAAGGGTCAAAGCCAGTAACCACCATGGCTACTGGAATGAGCAAGGAAAGTCACTCAAAATCACCGTATTACCACCGCCATGGAAAACCTGGTGGGCTTGTTCACTCTACATCTTGTTGTTATTGACCTTGCTGGCTGCTTTTGTCCGCAGCCAGCAAAACAAAATACGCGCTGGACTGGCCCTTAATCAACGTTTAACCGAAGTCGATAAACTCAAAGATGAGTTTTTGGCCAATACTTCCCATGAATTACGAACCCCGCTCAATGGTATTATTGGGCTGGCAGAATCGCTGATGGACGGCGTTGCTGGCCCTTTGCCCGACAGTGCCAATCACAATCTTGCCATGGTAGTAGCCAGTGGTCGACGACTCGCCAATCTAGTCAATGATATCCTTGATTTTTCACAACTAAAAAACCGCAATATGGCATTAGTCACCCAGCCGGTCGACCTCTATAGTTTAGTTGAGGTAGTACTGGCCTTATCTAGGCCATTACTTGGCAATAAATCACTGCAACTGATCAATGCCATCAATCAATATTTACCCGCAGCCAAAGCCGATGAAAATCGACTCGCACAAATTCTCCATAACCTGGTGGGCAATGCCATCAAGTTTAGCGATGCTGGCACTGTCACCGTGTCTGCACAAGTCACTGATCACCTTTTGACCATCAGCGTTAGCGATACCGGTATTGGTATTGAAGCAAGCCAATTTGACACCATTTTTGCTTCCTTTGAGCAACTCAAAAACGACACAGGTGCCAGCGGCACAGGGTTGGGTTTGGCGGTCAGTAAACAATTGGTCGAATTACATGGCGGCACACTGTGGCTTGAATCCCAGCCCAATAAAGGGTCAACCTTTTACTTTACCCTACCCGTCAGTCACCAGTCAGGAGCCACATTAAGCGCCGTCAATGTGACTAATACCCAGATGGTTTCACGATTGCATATGCTCGAAGAAAACCAATCGTCAGCCAATAAATCACAGCCACAAGCGTCAACTCAAACAGACCCATTGCTTAAAGATCATCAGTTTCGTATTTTGCTGGTCGATGATGAACCCGTCAACCGCCAGGTATTGAAAAACCTGTTATCACTGCAAAACTACCAGCTAGTTGAAGCCGATGGCGGAGCACAGGCGCTGGCGGCTCTGCGTGATGACGGTCCTTTTGACCTGGTGTTATTGGATATCATGATGCCGAAAATCTCCGGTTATGAGGTTTGCCGTCAATTGCGTGAAGACCATGCAATGAATGATTTACCGGTGATATTTCTCACCGCCAAAAACCAGGTGTCTGATTTGGTCGAAAGTTTTGCCATGGGCGGCAATGATTATTTGACCAAACCGGTAACCAAACACGAACTGCTGGCCAGAGTCGCCACCCATTTAACCTTGTTGGATATTAATAGAAATCTCGATCGCAAAGTCAATGAGCGCACCGCTGATCTGGTGCAAATGGCCAATCAAAAACAACTGGCAGAAGCCGAAAAACTGACGGCACTGGGCACGCTCACCGCCGGGGTCGCCCATGAAATCAATAACCCAGCCAACTTTGTCGGTGTCGCTGCGCATAACCTGGGTATCGACCTCAAACGCTTTGAACAGTTTCTGTTTAATTTGCTCGGTGACGATCCCGATGAAGAGATAGTCAGCAGTTTTCACAAAAGACTCACCCCGTTATACCAACAGCTAGAGACCATTGGTGATGGTACCGAACGGATTAAGATCATCGCGCAAGATTTACGCACCTTTACCCAACCCGATGCCGCCGAGCGAAAAACCATTAATATCGCCAAAAAACTCCAATCGACGCTAAACCTGGTCAAAGTCCAATATATAGAAACCATTGAATTTATCACCGAGTTTGATCTCGACCCACAACTTAGCTGTTACCCAGCCCAGCTTAATCAGGTGTTTATGAATTTGGTGGTGAATGCTTGTGATGCCATTGCTGAAAAACAACAATCACAAGTGCCTGGCCAACCAATGCAGGGAACCATCGTCATTGGCTGTCATGAAATCGACAATGTTATCGAAATTGTCGTTAAAGATAATGGCAACGGCATGAGTGAAGAAACCAAAACCCGGCTGTTTGAACAGTTTTATACCACCAAAGGCGCTGGCAAAGGCACCGGTCTTGGACTGTCGATTTCTTATGGTATTGTACAAAAACATGGCGGTGAATTAAGCGTTGAATCACAGCTGGGCCAAGGCAGCAAATTTTTGATCAGGTTACCGACCTAGTGCCTTGACTCAGCAGCGGGATTTGGATGATTTAACTATAAAACATAACAACGCCCGCGTAGGGTGGGCAAGCTTTTCATGCCCACGCGTGGAGGTTATCGGTTTCGACCAACTCAAGATATCCTTTAATATAATTGACCTGAAGTATTGAAGGTAGACCCACAGTAACTATAAACACCAAACCAGTAAATGATCTAAAAACTTTCCTTAATGGGCCAATCTGCTATCTTGTATGTGTTCAGGCACAATTTATTTTTCACCGAGCAAACTTTTTACCAACCAAACAATGAGACCGTCAATTGAACGGCAAAATGGACAAGCAATGAACAACCGCTGGTGTATCGAAAAACACTTATTGCAGCAAGCCAGCTTACCCGAGCAAATCATCCATC
>JBLGCB010000205.1:0-11348 GCA_047617105.1 Phenylobacterium sp.
TTGGAAATACCATCAGTTGTTCAGAAGTTGTTTTACTGATGAATTGAGCTATAACAAATGCTTCAAATACTTGATAGGAGGTTTTTAAAGCAGTTAATTCACTCGATAATGAAAAAGTGTCCAATTTGACTTGATCTTCAATGTAGTTTAAGCCGCTCTGACAAAGCTGAATAACTCTAATCACAGCCAAACCAAGATGATCTTTATTCATGGTATTAAAAAAGCTATACAGTGACTTAGTCACAAAGCTTTTACCACAAGAATTGGCCCCGGCAATCAGTGTAAAAGGGCGCAGCTTAATGGTTGCGTCTTGTATTTTGCCAAAGTTTTTTATTTGTAATTCAAGCTTCATCGAAGGTCCGCACAATAAACCAGTGTAATCATTGAGGTGAGTATACTCTAGATGGTTGGCGATGTTGACTGTGAATCACACCGATAAGAGATTTTGTTGTGAATATTCTTCATTGATCTTACCCCTTATTTAATTTATAGTATAAATAACATTAAAGACCATCAGCCAGCAAAAAAGAGGGCAGTCAGATGAGATTGGTAAATTATTCAGATAATGCGCATTATGCGGATCTAAAAGACAAAGTGGTATTTATCACCGGTGGTTGTTCGGGCATCGGCGCAGCTTTGGTTCGGGGTTTTGTGACCCAACAGGCCAAAGTGGCCTTTATCTCTAACGACGAAGCCGCCGGGGAAGCGTTGATGACCCAGCTTGAAAACGAGATTGGCGATAAGGAACAGTATCTGCCTATGTTTTTATATTGCGATGTTTGCGATACCGACCGACTACAAGCTTGCGTTGAACAAGTCAGTACTTTTATGAATGGGATTGATATCTTGATCAACAACGCCGCCCGAGATGACCGCCATACCCTCGATGACCTGACCCCGCAGCAGTGGGACCAGTCGCTTAACACCAATTTACGACCTTATTTTTTCACCGCACAATCGGTTGCCCCTGCCATGGCGATTAAAAAATGCGGCAGCATCATCAATTTAAGTTCTAACTCTGCCTTCTTGGGGCTGGCGGGTTATCCGGCTTATGTCACCGCCAAAGCGGCGATTGTCGGCATGAGCAAAGCCCTTGGCCGCGAATTGGGTGGCGTGGGTATTCGGGTCAATACCCTAGTGCCAGGCTGGGTGATGACCGAGAAGCAAAAAAAGCTGTGGGTGACCCCGCAAGCCCTCGAAGAATGTCTGGCTCAGCAAAGTTTGCCGCAAACCATTGAAGAAGACGATATTGTTCAAGGGGCGTTATTTTTGGCATCAAACGCTTCAAAAATGATGACCGGGCAAGCACTGATTATTGACGGCGGACGGGTTTAATGAAGCAAATCTTAATTGACTGGGGTTCAACGGCTTTTCGGGCGTATTTGCTCAACGAAGAAGGCGATGTGGTTGAACAAAAACACTCTGTTGATGGTGTTTTTTCCCTAAATAAAGAGGCCCTAAATAAAGAAGGCCTTAATAAAGAAGGTTCTAGTAAAAAGCGCTTTGAATCCTTTTTACAAAGGACTTGTGCTGACTGGTTGGCTTTGGGCGATTGCTCTGCTGGAAATACTAAAGTCATTATGGCAGGTATGGTAGGCAGCCGAAATGGCTGGCAAGAAGCACCTTATTTGTCTTGTCCGGCTGGTTTGCAAGCGTTAGCCGATGGTTTAATGCCAGTGGATAACAGCCTAGGATTAGATATTCGGATTGTGCCGGGTGTGGCCAGTCTAGGTGTTGCTGACTCTGAGGTGAAACGCGCTGATGTTATGCGCGGCGAAGAAGTGCAAATCTTTGGTGCTTTGGCGGAGGCTGGTTTAACTGACGGTGTGGTGTGTTTACCCGGCACCCATAGCAAATGGGCCAAGGTGACGAATAATGCGATCACCGGTTTTAATACCTTTATGACTGGCGAAATGTTTGCGCTGATGAATCAACACAGTTCGCTCGCCAGTTTATTGACAACCGATGATGTAACTCAAAACCTAAGCCCAGACCGAGACCCAGAGCTAGATCATGACGCCTTTATCGAAGGGCTTGAATTGGCCCGTCAACCCGGTGGTTTGCTTAACCATCTGTTTTCCCCCCGCGCCAGAGTATTAACCGGTTCTTTGCCTGAGTTTAAAGCCCGCGCTTTGTTGTCGGGGATTTTAATTGGCAATGAATTTGTTGCCAATCAGCAGGTGGATGAAGTAATCGTCGTTGGCAATTCAACCTTACTGGCGCTTTATGCCACCGCCGCTGAGTTTTTTGCCATTGGTTCACAGCAAATTGATACCCAAACCGCCACCGTTGCAGGATTGGCGCAAATCACCCGCATCACCCGTATGACCCAGTTATCCAATGAGCAGGTATAAACGATGTTAAACCCTTATCTCACCGAATGCCCGCTAATTGCGATTTTACGCGGTATCACTCCAGACAATTGTCTCGCTGTGGCTGAGGTGATCTTGGCCGCGGGTTTTACTACCCTTGAAGTGCCACTGAATTCGCCCGACCCACTCAGATCAATCCAATTGTTAAATGAGCGTTATGGTCAGCAGGCGCTGATTGGTGCGGGCACGGTGACCCAATTAGAGCAGGTCGCCCAAGTGCAAGAGGCGGGTGGGGCATTGATATTTTCACCCAATTGCAATATCGACATCATCAAAGCCAGTAAAGCGTTGGGTTTGGTGTCTATCCCCGGTTGCGCCACACCCAGCGAAGCCTTTGCCGCACTTGACGCTGGAGCCGATGTATTAAAGTTATTTCCGGCAGAAATGTTGCCACCTAAGGTGATTAAAGCCTTTATGGCGGTACTACCCAAACACACCCCGATGTTGGCCGTAGGCGGCATCGATAGCAGCAATATGGCGGCATATTTGAGTGCGGGATGCGTCGGCTTTGGCTTGGGTGGCGCGTTGTTTACCCCAAGTAAGTCGATTGAAGAGATAAATACCAGCGCCAGAGCATTAATTCAAGCATATACTTTGGCCATTAAGGGCGAGCAGAGCACACGATGAAAGATAAAAAACAATTACGCAGTCGCCAGTGGTTTAATAACGAAGCCGATCCGGCGATGACAGCACTGTATATCGAAAGATATTTAAACTACGGATTGACCCTCGAAGAGTTGCAATCTGATCGCCCCATCATTGGCATCGCCCAGACCGGTTCTGATCTGGTGCCTTGCAATCGTTGTCACCTCGAATTTGCTGAACGTATCAAAGCGGGTATTCGTGACTCGGGCGGTATTCCGCTGGAGTTTCCGGTGCATCCGATTCAAGAAACTGGTCGTCGGCCCACTGCCGCCCTTGACCGCAATTTACAAACCATTTCGTTAACCGAAGTACTGCACGGTTATCCCCTTGACGGTGTGGTGCTCACCACCGGTTGCGATAAAACCACTCCCGCATTGATTATGGGCGCGGCCAGCGTGAATCTTCCGGCGTTAGCATTTTCGGGCGGACCTATGCTTAATGGCAATTATAAAGGTCAATGTGTCGGTTCAGGCACGGTGATTTGGCAAGCGCGTAAAGAGTTGGCCCAGGGCAAAATTGATTATCTTGATTTTATGAACAAAGCCGCCAGTTCTGCCCCTTCGGCGGGGCATTGCAATACCATGGGCACAGCGTTGACCATGAATTGTCTTGCCGAAGCCTTGGGTATGATGTTACCCGGCTGCGCGTCGATTCCAGCGCCTTACCGTGAGCGCTCGCAAATGGCGTATTATAGCGGCAAGCGCATTGTTGATATGGTGTGGGAAGACCTCACCCCAAGCAAAATCCTAACTCGCGAAGCATTAGAAAACGCCATTATTATGTGTTCTGCCATTGGCGGTTCGACCAATGCGCCAGTGCATATCAACGCCATCGCCGCCCACATTGGGGTTGAGTTAGATATTAACGATTGGCAACGGGTGGGTCAGCATATTCCGCAGTTAGTCAATTGCCAGCCGACCGGTGAGTTTTTAAGTGAAGAGTTTCATAAAGCTGGCGGTGTGCCTGCGGTGATTGAACAATTGCTGGTGGCGAATTTGTTTCATGGCGATGCGTTAACGGTTACAGGCAAAAGCATTGGCGAAAATTGCCAGGGTAGCGAAGTGATTGATGACAGGGTGATCAAAACCGTGGCTGAGCCACTAATGGCCGATGCGGGTTTGATGGTATTGTCGGGCAATTTATTTGATTCGGCAGTGATGAAAATCTCAGCTATTACTGAAGATTTTCGTGGTCGTTATTTGGATAACCCGCAGTCGCTTAACCGTTTTGTTGGCCGGGCGATTGTGTTTGATGGCCCAGAGCAGTATCACGCCCAGTTGGATGATCCACAGCTCGATATTGATGAAAACTGCATCTTAGTCATGCGCGGGGCAGGGCCGAAGGGTTATCCCGGCTCGGCAGAGGTGGTGAATATGCAACCGCCAACGGCTTTGCTTAACCGAGGCATTGATTCATTGCCGACCATCGGCGATGGCAGGCAAAGCGGCACGTCCGGCTCGCCGTCAATTTTAAATGCCTCGCCGGAAGCGGCTGATGGCGGTGGTTTGGCCTTGTTGCATACTGGCGATTCTATTGAGATTGATTTAAATACTGGCAAGGTGAATGTTTTGCTTAGCGATGAAGAACTGGTACAGCGGCGCAGTCAGCTAGATTATCAATCGCCTGCCAGTCAGACTTGGTGGCAAGAAATTTATCGCGCTCAGGTATCTGATTTAGCCGAAGGGGCGATATTTAAGGATATGACCAAATATCGTGATATCGCCCAGAAGGTGCCGAGACATTCGCATTGATAATAGCGATGGGTGTTTGAAATAGCTGTGTCCAATTTGGTAGGTTACACTTATGTCATAACTTATTTGTGGTGTAAGGTTTACTTGTTTTGCCAGCCTTGTTATAGTGGCCTTATCGCTGTGAGAAAAGGTTGCAAAAAACGATGGACAAAACAACTGTAGACGAAATGCTGATGAAAATTATCAAGCCTGATTTAGATGATATTGAGGCTCGATTTTATGCCGGACAACGATTAGAGAATCAAGATGTCAATACTCTGTTGCTAAAATCTCAGTATAACCATATAAACCATCTTGATGAAAAGCTTAATCAGGTAACGGATAGTGTGGTGAGTTTGGAAGGTAAGTTTGTTGGTTTAGAAGGCAAGTTTGTTGGTTTAGAAGGCAAGTTTGATAAGCTTGAAAGCCGATTTGATCGGCTTGAAGACAGGTTTGAGCATCTTGAGGAGAAGGTGGATATACGGTTTACTGGTATTGAGAAAAATATGGATACCAAATTTATCGCTTTTGAGCAGTCGATCAAGCTGGAAATTTCAGAGGTGATGAATAAAAACATGCGCTGGAGTATTGGTTTAATTAGCCTGTTGGTGGTGGCATTAAAATTGGCCGATACGTTTGCTAAGCAACTTTGAAAGTTGTCATACCCCTGTGCCTTCGCGGCACAGAGGCTGTGCCAAATCTATCGACCCAACTTCATCAACTCCGATTCAATCAATTCTAGCGCCTCACCCAATAACCCCTGCATTCGCTGGCGAGCCAGTTCTGAATCACCCGCCTCTATGGCAGTAAGCACCTCTCGATGAGCTTCTACATCACCCACCGCCACGCCTTTAATTCGATTGGTATAACGAATGCTGACGCGCAAAGCGGTGCTGGTGAATTCATGTAACTGGGTAATAAAACGGTTATTGCTGGCGTGTAAAATACCCGTGTGAAATTCGATATCTGATTCGAGCGGGTCATCAAGCCCTTTGTCGGCATTGTCCATCCGTATCAGTGCTTTGTGCAAATCAACAATCGCTTCTGTTTTCGGGTTTTGCGCGGCCAATGCGGCGGCTTCCGGTTCGATGGCATAACGCATCTGGGTAAATTCTTTTAACAGCGCCAATGAAGGTTGGCTGGCAAGAATCCATTCGAGCACGTCGGTATCAAACATATTCCAATGGCTTTCAGCCATCACTCTGATACCTTGCTTTGGCCGGGATGAAATCAACCCTTTGGCCGACAACATTTTTACCGCTTCGCGGGTGGCGGTGCGGCTGACGTCAAACTGAGTACATAATTCAGCTTCTGAGGGGAGTTTGCCCAAATCACTATACTCGCCGCTGACAATGGCCATGCCCAGATTATGGGTTAATTGCTGAGTTAAATTCAATTTGGCGAAGCTTTTCATGAGAATTCCGTTTTTAATGATAATATTATGATATTTGTATGTTAAATGATTTTTACATTTTTTTCTAGCTTTTGGTTTATAATAGCATTTATACTATAAATAGAATTGTGGCAAGCTTATTGAACAAAAGGTGAAAGATGAATTTGAACGCGTTAGACATTTCGGTATTTATATTGTACGTGGTGGGTTTACTGGCCGTGGCTTTTTGGGTATCACGAGAGCCAAAAGGCCATCAAAAAAATACCAAAGATTACTTTTTGGCTGGTAACACTTTGCCTTGGTGGGCGGTTGGCGCGTCATTAATAGCCGCCAATATTTCGGCAGAACAGATTATTGGCATGTCAGGTTCGGGTTATGCCATTGGTTTGGCGATTGCTTCTTATGAGTGGATGGCGGCAATCACCTTGTTGATTGTCGGCAAATACTTTCTGCCCGTTTTTCTTAAGCGCGGTATTTATACCATGCCACAGTTTCTTGAACAGCGTTTTGACCACAGAGTGAAAATCATTTTAGCGATATTCTGGTTAGGCGTTTATGTTTTGGTTAACCTGACCGCTATCTTATGGTTGGGCGCATTGGCCATCAACACGGTCACCGGTGTGGATATGGTGTATGGCATGATTTTCCTTGGTTTGTTCTCTATTGCTTATTCACTTTATGGTGGTCTCAAAGCCGTTGCTTTCACCGACATTATCCAGGTGGTGTTGCTGATATTTGGTGGTTTATTCTTATCTTATGTGTCGCTTGATTTGATCAGCGATGGTCAGGGCATTATCGAAGGTTTTAAAATTCTCATCAACAAAGTGCCTAAAAAGTTTGACATGATTTTGGCCAGTGATAACCCGCATTATATGAGCTTGCCGGGTATCTCGGTATTGGTGGGCGGTATGTGGGTGATGAACCTGTCTTATTGGGGGTTCAATCAATATATTATTCAGCGCACATTGGCGGCAAAAAGTCTTAAAGAAGGTCAAAAAGGCATCGCCTTTGCTGCTTTTTTGAAATTACTGATGCCAGTGATTGTGGTATTACCGGGCATTGCCGCTGTGGTGCTCAGCCCAGATTTGGCGCGACCCGATCAAGCTTATCCAACCATGATGAACCTGATGCCAGCGGGCCTTAAAGGTTTGGTCTTTGCGGCCTTAGTGGCGGCCATCGTGTCATCACTGGCGTCGATGACCAACAGTATCGCGACCATTTTCACCATGGATTTATATGCTGATTACTGTAAAAAGAACGGTCAAGAAAAGAGCCAACAGCATTTCGTTAAAGTGGGTCGTATCGTTAGTTTGGTGGCGTTATTGATTGCCATGATTGCTGCTAAGCCATTATTGGGCAGCTTCGAGCTGGCATTCCAATATATCCAAGAGTTTACTGGTTTCTTTACCCCGGGCATTGTGGTGTTGTTTTTGTTGGGTATGTTCTGGCCCAAAACCACCGCCAATGGTGGTATTGCTGCGGCATTGGGTTCAGCGGCATTGTCTTTTGCGTTGATGTGCTGGTGGCCAGAGCTGCCGTTTATGGACCGAGTTGGTTTGGTTTTCATCTTGTGTGCGATATTGGCGATTGTGGTGTCTCTTTATGAGGCTCGAAACAAAAGTCAGGGCAGACATGAAAATGCGGTGGATTTGAGTGATGTTGAATTTGCCACGGCGGGCAGTTATAAAGTATCTACCGTTGCGGTGAGTTTAATACTTATTAGTTTCTATGTGACTTGGTGGTGAGTTGGTACGAAAGCGAGTGCCCACAGCTTTTGTATCGAAGTGTCGAACCACAGCGAACATGAGACATGGATGTCGAACGGGTAACCCACACCAGGGATGAATAGGGATGCAGCAGACCTTAACAAGGCATTGTCTTTCAACCCTACTGGAATCAACCATGAAAAACCAAAACATATCATGCACATTACTTCACTCTATTCCGGTTAAAAACCAACTGGGAGAAGGGGTTATCTGGCATCCACAACAACAAACCCTGTGGTGGACTGATATCGAGGGTAAACAGCTGTTTTGTCTTAGCCTTGATGGATTGGATGACGTAAACCTCTCTCATGTAAACCTCTCTCATCTAAAGCAATGGCCTGTGCCCGAGCGTATTGGTAGTTTTGGTTTTGTTGCAGGCAGCGATGATTTAATCGTCGCCTTTGAATCGGGTTTGGCTTTTTACAACCCTCAAACCGAGCAAATAAAGTGGCTCGGTAAACCCGAAAGTGATAGGCCCAACAATCGTTTTAACGATGGCAGAGTCGACCGCGATGGCCGTTTTTGGGCAGGCTGTATGGTTGAAAAAGTCACCGAAAATCATCAAGGGGCTGGGCTTTATCGCCTCGACCACCTTAATCATGAGCCGCAAATCAGTCGTCAACTTGATGGCCTCCACATTTCAAACGGTCTGTGTTGGAGTCCTGATGGTGCAACCATGTATCACGCAGACTCCCCAGCACAACAGATTTACCGCTATACTTTTGACAGACATAGCGGCACCCCAAGCGATAAACAAATCTTCGCCAAAACCCCCAACGAAGTCTATCCTGATGGTGCAACAGTAGATGCGCAAGGTAGTATCTGGAGTGCACAATGGGGCGGTAGTCGAGTGGTGCGTTATACGCCAGAGGGCGAAATTTCACATGTCTTATCGGTACCTGTCAGCCAGCCGAGTTGTGTTTGTTTTGGTGGGCCAGAGTTGAATTTATTGTTTGTGACTACTGCGAAACAAGGTTTGTCTGAGGCTGCGCTTGAAAGCCAGCCTGAGGCGGGCAATTTGTTGATTTATCAGACCAATGTGAAGGGGCTTGAAGAGGTTTCTTATAGAACTTAATTTTCCTGTATTAACTTATGCTATTTATTGAATTTATACCAGGCTAAATTATAATTCATAGTTGTTAATTTCCGCTTTTTTCGCTAGTATTGTTTTATTATTTCTTAGCATTAAATGTGGAAAGTAAATGATTTCATCTGTCCCTAGCGGATCATCGGTTGAATTGCTCTCAATTGTTGAGATACTGGCTTGGATTATTGGTGGTGGGGCATTAGGCGGTATTTTGGATTATTTTAGTCGTTTTGAGATGCATGTTGACAATAAAAAGTTGTGCTTTCAAGGTGTGCCAATAAAATCCCATCAGTTTTTTTCATTGTTAGTTATTAGCGCTGCTTTAGGTATTGGTGGTGCATTAGCTATCCAGTTTAGTATGATTAGCGTCGGTAAATTTGATTCAGCAGCAACGTCAGAATCGATTATGTGGATATTGACAACCAGTGTGGTAGCAGGGTTTAGTGGTAGAAGAATACTAAACTTGGTTTCAAATAAGCTTGAAGATCAAATTGGTGAGAGCAACCGAAATGCGGGCGAAGCAAAGGAAGAGGCTGGTGTGGCAAAAGATAAAGCTGAAGAAAATTTATTAATTACTCGGGCGGTAGCTTCTTTAGGGGATAAGTCAACTGCTTCTGAACGCATACAAGTAGGCAAAGAAATCAAACAGTTTTTATCCAAAAAACCTACAAATCGTCATTTGGCTATCTTAGGCGGGCGAGTTCACCGAAAGGATAACTACTATAGGGAAGGTATAAAAGTATTAACGCTTTATGTCGATGCAAAAGATAAACTAAATGAACGAGATAAAGATTATGCCGATGTTCATTATAATCGGGCATGTTATTGGGCTTTAGTTGCCAGTACACAGTCTGATAACAATGAAATTGAACAAAAAGAATGTTTAGATAATTTGAAGATTGCAGTTGCACTGTCATCGGAAAATGCGAGTGATGCCAAAACTGATAGTGACTTTAATAGTGTAAAAGAATTGGCTGAGTTTAAAGGTATTATTGATAGTGCGACAAGTGACAAAACTTAAATTGGATGATACGGCAGAAATTAAAAAGGACTCGATTTGAGTCCTTTTTATTGAGTGTAATGGTTACATTGATTTTTCATCTATATTGATCATATTTGTATTCCTCAATTAGTTGTCAAAGCCAAAAAACTTAACTATAAATATACCACAAAATGCCTAGTACGCAACATTTGTATTTTCTGACCGATCAGTGAATGTAGGGAATTATGCAAAGAGCAGAAACCAAAAATATGATGGAAATATCAATCGGCCAGGTTTATATTCCTCATGAAGTGGTTGGTATTCAGTTAATGCAGCAATGTAGTTTGATTACGGCATGGCGTAAACACAAAAAGTTGACCCAAAGTGACTTGGCGGTAAAAGCCGATATAACCCAAGCTGCATTATCTCAAATTGAAAGCGCGCAAAGCAAACCCCAACAGCGAACATTGCAGAAAGTCGCTGATGCGTTAGGTTTAAATATTGAATAAATACAGTGATCATAAAGCAGAACTTTAAGCCTTTGCGCTGACTTATATCGGAGTTTTTATGTTAGAAATTAGACCAAATTGTGAATGTTGCGATAAAGATTTACCAGCAGACTCAGTAGAAGCGATGATATGCACTTACGAGTGTACGTTTTGCCAGAGCTGCGTCACCGATATCCTTAAAAACGTCTGCCCCAACTGCGGCGGAGGTTTCGCTGCCAGACCGATACGACCAAAAGTCGCCCGGCGGGTTGGCTTAAGCCTAGCACACCAGCCTGCATCGAAACTACGGGTGAATACCAAATTCAGTCTCGATGAATTAACAGCTTTTGCTTCGTCAGTAAAAGACATTCCACCAGAGCAGCGTTAAGAAATAATTCCTTGAAGCCATCACCACTATATTGTAGTATAAATACTATTTTAGTAATATCAATAAAGCATGGATAAAATACGGTGAAATTCAAAATTCCTCAACTGATGTCAGCAAAACTGTTGCTGTTATGCGCCATAACAACGATTAGCACCAGTGCTACGGCTCATTCTGCCAACAAAGATAGCAGCGAAACGAGAGAACCATGGCAAGATCACCAAGTGTTTGGTATTAACAAGTTGCCTCCTCATGCCACGCTATTCCCTTATCAATCGACTTTTGCCGCCTTAGCTGACAACAAAGAAAACAGCAGCAATTTTTTGCTATTAAACGGTCAATGGCCATTTAGTTGGCAAAAGTCTCCGGCCAATAAACCACAAGGTTTTGAGCAGCCTAAGTTTGACGATTCAAGCTGGGGTCAAATTGCAGTGCCAGGAAACTGGGAAGTTGAAGGTTACGGTTTTCCGATTTATCTTGATGAACGTTTTCCTTTTACC
>JBLGCB010000206.1:0-11320 GCA_047617105.1 Phenylobacterium sp.
CGGCGCTGAGTGCTATCAAGGCATTTCTGGTACCAACAGAGTATATTAAACGCAGCCAATTGAGCGATTTTTTGGCCAAAAACCCACCGCCAGCGATACCTGCTTTTCGTTATCCAGATTTATTGTCACTATGGCAAAATTCGCTGATCACGGCAATAACGTCTTTTTATAGCAGCCCAAAGTCTTGTGTTGATCAGAGCAATGAACTGTATATTCAAGCGCAAATTAAAAGATACCAACCGATATTACAGGGATTAAATGATGCCCAAGCCAAAGCCTGTGTGATAAACGATGATAATAATCTGGTCATTGCAGGGGCGGGCACAGGTAAAACAAAAACCATGGTTCACCGTGCCCAATATGTTATTGCCGCAGGTCTGGCACAACCAAAAGAATTGTTATTGATTGCTTATGGCAAAGATGCAGCCAAAGAGATGAAAACTCGGATTATGGCGCAAATCGACCAGCCCCTGAGTGTTAGCACTTTTCATGCTTTGGGTAAATATATTGTCAGTCAGGTCGAAAAACGGCAACGGCATGTATTTCACCTAGCCACAGATGAAAAACAACGCAAGAAGTTTATTGATAACGTATTTGAAGACAAACTGGCCCATCACCACGAATATAAACAAAAAGTGCTGCAATACTTCGATCAGTTTTTGTTTCCTTATAAAAATCCGTTTGATTTCAAATCTCAAGGTGAATATTTCGATTATATTATTAATAACGAAATTCGCCCATTTAGCGGTGAAACCATGCGCAGTTATGAAGAATGTTTTATTGCCAACTTTTTGTTTCGAAGTGGCGTTCGCTATGAATATGAACGCAAGTATCCCCATGCCAGTCAGTCAATTGACTTTAAACCCTATCAGCCTGACTTTTATTTGCCTGACTTTGATATTTATATCGAACATTTTGGGGTTGATAAAAATGAGCGTGCACCGCAATACATGAACCCCGAAAAATATCATGAGGCAATGATCTGGAAGCGCGAACAACACAAAACCCATGGTACCACCCTGGTTGAGACCTTCAGTTATGAGAGAAGCAACAAAACCCTGATCACCAATCTTAGCCAAAATCTGCAGCCCATGGGGTGGTTTATTGTCCGATTTCGCCAGAGGCTTATTTGCATCAGTTACGAGAATTGGGTGCTATCAGCAAATTTTCTGACTTGATGAACGAGATGCTCAAAGTGGTCAAAACCAGCTGCCTGAGCGAAGCTCAAATGGTGCAAAAATCTCGTACATCAGTGGATAGCGATATGATTGAGGCAGCCATTGAGCTTTACCAGCCACTTGGGGCTGCCTATGATCATGCGTTGACAAAGGATGAAGCCATTGATTTTGATGAAATGATCAATCGTGCCGTGTCTTATGTTGAATCAGGTAAGTTTATTAGTCGCTTTAGTCACATTATGGTCGATGAATACCAGGATATCTCGGCGCCCCGTGCGGCTTTGGTGAAGGCGTTAAAAAATCAAAATGAAAACTGTGTGTTATTTGGTGTTGGAGATGATTGGCAGGCCATTTATCGTTTTGCAGGCAGTGATTTGTCGTTTACCACTGATTTTTTTGACTACTTTGGAGATGGCATTCAGGTTGAACTGGACACCACTTATCGATTCAACGATCGCCTTTGTGCTACCGCTTCGGCTTTTGTGATGCGTAATCCAAATCAGATGGTCAAAACACTTAACACAGTCAGCGAAGCGAAATTTGCCTCGGTGGTTTTGGTTAAGACAGTACCAAAGGAGCAGCGTGCGCAAGTTGAGAAAGTTTTGGCTATGATTACGACTCAAACTCAAGCTCAGGGGCAGGCGGTTTCGGTGTTTTTGATCAGCCGTTTTGGCTTTGGTCGACCTGAGTATTTTGAGCAGCTTAACAAGCTTTATCCCAATCTGGATATCAAACATTATACCGCCCATAAAAGCAAAGGCACCGAAGCGGATTATGTAATTATTCTGGATATGAAAAAAGGCAAACACGGATTTCCGAGTGAAAAAGTGTCCCATCCGATCATAGAAACCTTGTTGCCAGCACAAGATGATTATTTGCATAGTGAAGAGCGCAGACTGTTTTATGTTGCCATGACCCGTGCCAAAACCATGGTGTTTGTTATGAGTGATGCCGAGCAGCCATCTGCTTTTTGCCAAGAGTTGTTGGAATATGATGTTGCAACTGAGCTGATTGCACCGAGTCCATCGGTCGCCAATATGTTCAATGCGTCTTGTCCGTCTTGCGACAGTGGGCAATTGATTAAACGCGTTGCTAAAACGCGTTGCTAAAACGGCATTTACCGGCTGCACCAATTACCCGCTTTGTGATTACACGCTCAATGGATGTTTAGAATGTGGCGAGCCGAGAATCAGCCAAGGGGATTATACCCTTTGTACTTCGGTCAGTTGTGGTTGCAGTAACCCTGTTTGTCCAGACTGCGAGTCGTCTTTGGTGGTTCGACAAAGAAAAGATAACAGTGCTGTTAAGTTTTGGGCTTGCCATCGATATAGTTGTCAATATACCAGTGATTTATCTCGGTGGAAGGTTAGGGAAGAACGGCAATGATCAATTTGCCCGACAATAAAAGCTCATGTATCCTTTCGCCTTAATTTACATAAATTATCAACAGCAGGGAGACTCTTTTGGATCATAGAGAAATCGTGAGGTTATTTGATGCCCAGGTTCGGGCGAATCCGGTCGCGACACCCGGTTTAACCGTGGTATCTGACGGTGAAGTTACCCGTCTTGAAGGGGCTTATAATTTTGTTTGTCACTGGACATTCAATCAACAGACCGCAATGCAAGCGATTGCCCAGCAAGCTGACTTTTTTCGTCAACAAGGGCAAACCTTGATGTGGCGGGTTTATGATTATGACCAACCCGCCAATATTGGCGCTTGCCTAGAGCAACAGGGGTTTGTTGCCAATCCTCAAGGCACCTTGATGGTGTTGCCGTTGGAGGAGACGACATTAGCAGTCACTGATCATGATATTCGCCATATTACCGCCCCCGATGGGTTACATGATTATCTGGCGGTGGCAGAGGCTGCTTTTGATAAAGACGACATTGGTTCGTTTGACTATTTTTCTCAGCTGCTGTCGTTGAACGATTTTGGCTTTTTTTGTGGTTATGCCGAGGGCGAACCTGCGGTATCTGGGTTATTACAAATACAACCAAACAGCTGTTTTGGTATGTTATTTGGCGGAGGAGTATCTCCTTTGCATCGGGGCAAAGGGTTTTATCGTGCAACCGTTGCTGCCCGGGTGGCTATGGCCAAAGCACAGGGATTGAAGTACCTAACCACCGAAGCCCGGCAGAGCAGTTTGCCCATTCTTGAATCGCTGGGGTTTATTCCGCTGGCTCGCGAAACAACCTGGATGTTGCCAATAGATTGATATTTCTGTCGCAATACAGTCCATTACGACACTTTTTTGATTAAAATGTCGTAATTCTGGCTATTACGACACTTTAGCCGGATAATCTGTCGTAATGTATTCACAAAGTGACGTTATCATGGCTCCACAATCCAGTGTAAATTCACAGTCAGCAGCCATCAAGCGGGTATTACAGCAGTACCCTGATGGTGCTTCAATCGACGATATCACCGCCGGAGCTATGCTTAACTTAGCCAAACGGACTTTACAGCGACGTTTAAAAAACCTTGAGCAAAGCGGGCAAATTCGCATTGAAGGTAAAACGCGTGATGCCAGATACCATCTGAGCAGACAACCCGATGAACCCGCAACCAGCGTTGTTTCTGACAACGCCATGGTTTTGTCAGCAGCGGGCAAAGAAACGCTCAAGTTAATGCGCGCACCGCTTGAAACGCGCAAGGTAGTGGGTTATGACCGCGCTTTTCTGGATGCTTATCAACCCAATGTTAGCCATTATCTGACCCCAACCGATATTAAAAAGTTAACCGGGCAAGGGCAAACGGCTATGCCGATACAACCCGCTGGCACCTATGTCAAAGATATTCTTAATCGCTTATTGATTGATCTCTCATGGAACTCCAGTCGTTTGGAAGGTAATACCTATTCATTACTCGATACCCAACGTTTGCTGTCTTTTGGCATGGCGGCTGAAACAAAATCAGTGATTGAAGCTCAGATGATTCTCAATCATAAAGAGGCCATCGAGTTTTTAGTCAGAAGCATTGAGGATATTGGTTTTAACCGATACACCATATTGAATTTGCACGCATTGTTATCGAACGACTTACTGGCTGATCCTGCTGCATCCGGTCGATTGCGCCATATTGCCGTGGGTATTGCGCATTCTGCTTATCAGCCTTTAGCTATCCCTCAAGAAATTGCCGATCTATTTGATTTGATATTGCAAAAGGCCACGCAAATCAGCAACCCCTTCGAACAGGCTTTTTTTGTCATGGTGCATTTACCCTATTTACAACCGTTTGATGATGTTAATAAACGCGTTTCTCGTTTGGCCAGTAATATTCCTTTTGCCAAAAATAACCTATCACCATTGTCTTTTGTTGACGTGCCGGATGATGTGTATATTTTGGCGATGTTAGGTGTGTACGAATTGAATCGTGTTGATTTACTCAAAGATGTTTTTTTATTTGCCTATGGCCGTTCATCTGCCAGATATGCCGCCATACGCCAGACCATTGGTGAACCCGATCCTTTTCGTTTAAAACACCGTCAAATGATGGCTGATATCATCAATAACATCTTATCTGCTCCATTGCCTCAGCGCGATGCCATCATTGCCATTACCGCAACCGCCAGCGATTTGCCAACCACAAGTCAGGCTCGGTTTATTGAAATGGTTGAAACTGAACTATTGAGTCTGCATGAAGGTAACTTTGCCCGTTACCGGGTGACGCCGACCGTATTTAAGGCTTGGCAGGTTTTATGGGGGCAAGTTATGCGCTAAATATAGCGCTATATCAAAAGGAATTGCTTTGAATTCTATATGCTTGCCATGAATGAGGTTATAATTCTGATAAGCCATTCAAGTGTCGAAAAGTATATATACCGTAAAATTTAATAAAAGATAAAAAATGAAAATACACCAACTCAAACTGACCAACTTTCGAAAATTTTCCAGCGCCATGTATCAATTTAATACGGTTTCCGGGGTCACCGTGTTGATTGGTAATAATGCCACTGGCAAATCGACTATTTTGGATGCCCTGTCGATTATGATGGGCAGCTATTTATTAGATTTTAATGTTGGCCCTCTGCGGTCAATTCGTAAAAGTGAAATGCATTTGGCGCAAATTACCGTAGATGAAGTGATTACGCTTGAACCCCAGTGGCCTGAAGGTGTCACGCTTAGTTGTATCGGTTCGCTGACCGATTTAGATGCTAATTTTAATGGACCAATTTCATGGGCTAGAGGGCTTAAGTCTGAAACCGGCAACACAACCCGTAGTTATGCTAAAAACATTGCGTCTGCTGGTAAAGTGGCGATGGCGAAAATGGCCAAAGGTGAAGAGGTGCTGTTGCCTGTATTGGCCTATTACGGAACTGGACGTCTTTGGTCTAAAAAACACAATGGTGATTTGGGCAAACCCGATTCAAGAGCAAGAGGTTACCGGGATTGTCTCGATCCGGCTTCAAACCACCATTTGTTTGTAAAATGGTTTATCCGGTTATCTTTTGGAGCGGTGCAAAAGGGGAAACCATACGGTGTACTGGAAGCCGTTCGTCAGGCGGTTAAACAATGTATTCCTGAGTGTCGTGATTTTTATGCCGACCTCGAATTGCAGCAATTGATGGTTGTGCTGGAAAACACAGAGCTGCTTGCTTTTGACAATCTAAGCGATGGTTATCGAAATATGGTGGCAATGGTAGCAGATATCGCGTACCGAGCAGCTTGTCTGAACCCTCATTTAGGCATCAATGCAGCCTTGAAAACACCTGGTGTTGTATTGATTGATGAAATTGATTTACACCTTCACCCTAAGTGGCAGCGGACAATTATGCATTCACTGAGAACTGCATTTCCTGAGGTTCAATTTATTGTATCAACCCATTCACCGTTTATTGTGCAATCCCTAGAGCCTGGGGAAGTACTCGATCTTAATTCAACGCTTGTTGTTGAGCAGGGCTGTGAAGTTGCTTCACCAGCGCCTGATAAACCCTTTTGTGATCGTAGCATTGAAGATGTAGTAGAAGATGTTATGGGGGTTTCAATCCCGTCGCGCAGCCATCGGTTACGCGAAATGTATGAAACGGCCACAACATATTATACATTGCTTGATACGGTGGATGATTCTACAGAGCAGGAAATTGAACAACTCAAGCATAAGCTGGATGCGCTAAGTGCACCGTTCAGCGAAAATGTGGCTTATCATGCTTTTCTTGAAATGAAGCGGATGAAGGCGGGGTTATAGTCTATGAGACCCGTCGAACGAGGTGATATACCCAATGATAGTCAAGGGCAGCCAAAAGAATACAGCTGCTATGCTAATGCTCGCAGAGACTTAATTGAGAGGCTTGGTCAGTTTTGTTCATATTGTGAAATGAGGTTGGATACCTCGCTGGCGGTTGAACATATTCAGCCAAAGATACATTGTAGTGATCTTGCATTACGGTGGGATAACTTTTTACTGGCCTGCACCAATTGCAATTCTATTAAGAAGGATAAGACGCCAGCATTGGATGGTTGTTTATGGCCGGATGTGGATAATACGTTTCTGGCGTTTGAATATGTTTCACAAGGTATTGTTAAACCAGCAGCCAACCTTTCCCTACAACTAAGAGCTAAAGCCATTGCTGCGATTGAGCTGACTGGTTTGGATCGTAAACCGAATCTGCAAACCGCCTCAGATAGGCGTTGGCAAAATCGCAGAGAAACATGGGGGATCGCCAATGACTCTAAACAGGACTTGGCAGAGTATGATAATGACGCAATGCGCAGACAGATAGCCAGAACGGCTGAGGCGCGGGGCTATTGGAGTATCTGGATGACTGTTTTTGCAGATGATAGTGATATGTTGAATCGTTTGATTCAACTGTTACCGGGTACTGCAACTGACTGTTTTGATATTGATGGTCAGCCTGTAGCACGCACTGGTGGGAAGATTTAAATTCACCAGCAATACTTGGATTAGAGTTTCTTGGCGGTTTTATGGCGGAGGGATTAACTTATTGGTATTACCAACAACAAAAAGCCGACCCTTGGGTCGGCTTTTTAACAAATGAGTATAAACTCAACTTACATCTAGATTAACGCGCATTCATCGCGTCAATCTTAGCGCCGATAGGGCCTGAGAAGTTAAAGCCGTCATGCTCATCCCAGTTGATAGACCAGGTCATCACACCACCAATATTTGGAAATGCTTTGCTTGGTACGATACTGCCACAGCTAGAGCCGATGCTGATACAGTCCAAGGCATCAATAATGTTCTGAGTCGGTGCCTGACCTGAGTTAGCAGAGCTTGGGCCTGATGGCAAACCAATCGCTACCTGGTCGTCTCTTAACGGTTGGAACGTAGAACCGTCAGCCAGTTCAAAACCTTCAACCAACATCTTCACAGAAGCTACCATCATATCAACAGAACCTTCAGCGGTAACGTTAGGCTGGTAAGGCGAGGCCAAACCACCGTTGTTATATAACTGCACATGTAACAGGTCTAAGGTATCACGTAATTCGTCAATTAATGGAATGTAAGCACCCCAAATACCAGTGTAAGCAATCATGCCACCTTGAACATATGGATGTTCAGGGGCCATGGTCAAATACATATCGCCACCCATGTTGGTTTCAATGGTTTTTAAAGCGCGTGGTAATCGGGCTTGAATTTGGGTGCCATGTAACAAGTTAGAACCACTTTCTAAATCGATATCAAGACCACTGAATCCCCATTCGCTAACAATGTCACTTAAGCTTGAAATAAAGTTCGCTTCGTCAGCCGCGGTGTTTAGTGTGATGTTACCTTCGGCACCACCCAGTGATAAGACCACATGCTTGCCTTGTGCTTTAAGCGCGGCAATGTCGAGTTTGAACTGAGCTGGGTCGATGGCTGGACAACCTTCTTTACCAGCAAACAAGTTAAAGTGAAGGGTACCATTTGAGTTGCGATCGTTATCGGCAAAGGCGATATCAACCACATCCCATTGTGATGAAATGTCACTCAGTTTCATCGGGCAACCTGAGCCATTGATGAAGTTATGCCAGTAACCAATCAGTTTATGGGTTTCGCCCACGGGTGCGTTAACCACGTTGACGCTAGCCGCTGAACTGGTGGCCATGTCGCCAGCACTGTTAGTGGCCTTGGCTGAAACGGCATACTGACCGGTTGAACCCGGCGTCCAACTTGCGCTGTATGGTGAAGTGGTGTCGGTAGCAACAACGGCACCGTTAACCATAAACTCAACTTTATCAATAGAACCAGAGAAGGTGCTTGAGCTGGCAGCGATGGCAACGGCTTTGCCTAGTGTCACGGTAGTGCCACTGACTGGCGCGCTTAAGTTGGCGACGATGGTTTCGTCAGTAACGTTAACCAAAACTGTACTTTGTGTGGCGTTACCTTCGTTATCGGTCGCAACGGCTTTAAGCTGTACATCACCTAAACCACCTGGTGTCCATGCTGATGAGTAAGGGGCTGTGGTATCAACGGCCAAACTGCTGCCTGCGGCGAAGAACTCAACCTGAGTCACGCTGCCATCGCTGTCTGAGGCGTCAGCGGCAAATGTTAGTGAACTACCTGCCAATACGACGGCGTTATCAGAAGGTGAGGTGATATTTAAATCTGGGGCAATGGCACAAATGCCTAAATCAGTCCATGCATCATCGGCAGCTGAACCAGCACCTGGTTCATAAGCCCATGCAGATTCAGAAGAACACCAGCCTGGGACATCACAACGATATTTGTGGTTGTTGTTTTCAACTTCTACGTCTTGACCGTAAGCAGTACCGGCAACATAAGTCGGAAGTCCTACACAACCGCCGCCAACTTGGCCATCGCTGACCGAAACGCTAACCACTGCACTGGTCGATTTTGCGTTGTTATTATCGGTGGCAGTGGCTTTGAAACTATGTACGCCATCGGTTGCGGTCCAGCTTGCCTCATAGGGGGCAGTAGCGTCGGTGTCGACTTTAACGTCATCGACATAAAAATCAACGCTGCTCACCGTACCATCACTGTCGCTGGCATCAGCGGTTAATGTCACGTTATCACCAGTGGTGATTTGCGATGAAGCAGTGGGGGAAGTTAATGTAGATGTTGGTGGAACATTTTCTGATACATCAGCAACGGTGATGGTCACTGTGGTGACTGCGGTAGCACCAGTATTATCAGTGGCTGTTGCGCTGATCACATGGGTGCCCAGTGCGGCAGTCCAGTTTAATGAATAAGGGCTTGAGCTGTCAGTACCAACTGGGGCACCGTCAACAGTGAAGGCTACATGGGCAATCGAACCGTCAAGTACGGAAGCATTGGCACTGATGACAACGTTGTCATTGGCGCTGAAAGAAGAGCCATCTAAAGGAGAAGTCAGCGAAACTTGAGGTTCGATGGTGGCACCGTCACAGCTACCGATGTTTGTCCATTCTTGAAAAGGACCTGAATGCGTTTCAGGATTACCTGATTGGCTCCACCAGTTGGCGCTGTAACTAACGTCGTTCAGTTGAACTTGAGCACCGCCATGGTAGGCGACGTTTGCGTTCCATACATCTAAGCTATCACAGTTGACTGCATAAGCGGCGCCTGATGCCATGATGTTGGTGAGCAATAAAGCCTTTGTTAGCATTGATTTGTTCATTCTTTTTTTCATTGTTGAACCTCTTGTCATATTGGTTAGATAAAAATTTCAATTCACTTTGTATTGTTTTTTATTATTGTACTACGTTTTAATTTTTTGTTGTTTTTTTATTAATGGTTTGTCACATGTGTTAGCAACATTTAACAGAATAAGGATTTTGCGGTTCATGTCCATGTTTTATTTAGACTGTTTTTATGCCTTTAGATGATAAGATATTCTATTTAATTATAAGTGGTGTGGCAATTTTGGCCTGGATAATACCGACCAAAACCCGCGGAAGTCTCCGTTACTGCTGATGTCTAGTATTTTTTTGCCAACATTGATTTGGCGTTGGTTTTTAACCAAAAAACAGCTAATCAAATCAGTGTGGTGTTGAAGCACTTTTCACATAAATGGGTAGAGATGTGAATTTTTTGCTTATGTACGCTTTTTTTTAAAGCGTTGGCAGCTATAGTTAAGGTTATAAGTAGCGGTTTTTTGAAGCGGTTTTAGTGAAAGTGTTAAAGGTATTAATAAAATGGGTGTTGTTGTTAACGTTAACGTTAACGTTAACACTGCCTATCGCTGCTCTTTCAGGTGATATTTCAGGTGATGGTTCAGCTGATGATTCGGTTGATGATTTTACTGACAAAACCTCGCTGATCGAATGGTTTGTGACAGACTTTCCGCCTTTTACTATCGTTACAGGGCCGCAGAAAGACCAAGGGTATGGCGATGTGCTTTATTCACGGTTAAAAAGCAAACTGGGCAATTATCGCCATCAGCGCCATATTGTCACTCAGGGTCATGGTCAAAATGCGATTAAGCACCATAAAAATGCCTGCGCGCATGACTTATTGAAGAACGAGAAACGTTCAAAGTACATGATTTTTTCTAAACCGTTATATCGCCTGTTACCCATCGGCGCACTGAGTTTGGCGCGTAACGACATCAGTCCTTTGCTCAATCAAAGTGGCCATTTTGAGTTATCTCGACTGGTGGACAACCAGCAATTGGGTTTGGGTGTGGTGACAAAACGAAGTTATGGCCAGATGATTGACCGACAGTTGGATGAACTGGCCAAAACCAACGCCAACATCACCCGAACGGGGGCGGGCATGTCAGTCAGCTTATATAATATGCTTAAATTAAACCGTATTGATGTGATTTTGGGCTATGCCCTTGAAATGAACTACATGGCCACTACTACCATCACGATCTCAACCAAGCCGAAAAAACAGCTCAAAGTGACTTATTCCCCCATCAGCAATCAGCCTTCGCTGTTGACCGGTCATGTGGGTTGCCATCGTGGTGCATTTGGCCAGCAAGTCATTGATACCATTAATGCCAGAATCGACCGTGCTGATGATGCGATGATCAGCAAAAGCTACCAACAGTGGTTACCCAAGGATGCTCAAACGCTTTATTTATCTTTGTTGGAGGGGTTGTAACATCCACGTCATTTAATTCCATTACCCTTCGGTTACCGAGTGGGGAAGCAACAATAAATCGTAAAATGCTTCCGGTTGTATCGTATATGTAGTAGTGGAAACTCAATGAATTATCTAAAACTTGTCAGTAGTAAACTCATCATTTTATCTGTGG
>JBLGCB010000207.1:0-11291 GCA_047617105.1 Phenylobacterium sp.
TAAATGTCGGCTGCCCCTTTGATACAAACCTAAGCGCGTAATACTTCATCGCCATTCAAGTATGGGCGCAACACCTCTGGAATGCGGATTGAACCGTCTTCGTTTTGGTTTTGCTCAAGCAATGGAATCAATGCACGTGTGGTAATGCCCGTACCATTAACCGTGTGAACAAATGCCGGTTTGTTGCTGCCGCTTTTGTGACGAATTTTCAGGCGACGGGCTTGATACTCAGTACAGTTACTGCAGCTGGTTAATTCACCCCAACCCCAAGCATCGTCTTTACCACGGCCAAGCATCCAACCTTCAACGTCGTATTTCTTAAATGCTGGTGCGCCTAGGTCACCGGCACAAATACGAATCACTCTGAAATAAATTCCCATCTGCTTAAACACATCCAGTTCGAAATCCAAAATAGTTTGCAAGGCATTGGCAGATTCTTCTGGTGTGGTGACAGTCACCAATTCGACCTTGTGGAACATTTTATTGCGGTATAAACCCGCGTCACGACGCCCTGATGCGCCTTCTCTTCTGAAACACGGCGTCATGGCGACAACATTAATAGGCAATTCTTTGCTGTCGAGGATTTCATTGGCGTATTGACCAACTAGGGCTATTTCAGCGGTACCCGCCATATAAAGGTCATCACTGGCCAAAGAAAAGATTTCTGAACCTTCGTCATTACGGCGTGGGTTAAAACCCAAGCCCTTAAAGATATCCGGACGAGCCAACAAAGGTACGCTGACGGGCATAAATCCTTTGGCCATGGCTTGATCTTGAGTAAAACGTAATACGGCCATTTCTAAACGGGCCATCGCACCTTTGAGCAATGGAAAACCGGCCCCCGCGATGCGTGTGGCGGCATCAAAATCCATGCCTAAGGCATTACCTAGGACGATATGATCTTTAGGTTCAAAATCAAACTCTGGCACAGTGCCGAATTGCTCCAGCTCAACATTGTCTTCGTCAGTATGACCAAATGGCGTATCTTCATCATAGGTATTTGGTACTGTCATCATCAATGCTTGAAAATCACTTTGCACTTGAGAGTGTAAACCATCTAAAATAGCGGATTCTTTTTTCAGCAATTTGCCTTCTTCAATCAACGCCATTTTATCTTCTGGCGCAGCTTTTTTCACTTGTGCAGCCATTTGGTTACTTTTCGCCCGAACACCTTCCAGCTCAGCAGTCAGTTTGCGTCTTTGTTGATCCAATGCCAACAATTGGCTGACATCAATCTTCAGCCCTCTTTGTTTACAGATTTCTTGTACTTCTTTGCCATTTTTGCGGATAAAATCAATGTTGAGCATAATATTTTGTGTTCCGTACTCAGCCAGTCCGGCAGCAATCATGGTGGTGACAGCTGGCTTATCGTTATCAGTTTGGGTAAACGGCCAATTTGTGTTTCGCCGACCTTAATTATTGGCGCTAATGCTACCATAAAATATTTTATAAGAAAAACAGAAGGGTTATGGCACACTCACTTAATTTTAAGTGAGTGTGCCAATTCATCTTCGTCCAGGTAATTGATAAAAAACAGTGGACAAGATAAAAATGCTATCCTATGCTTAGATTTGTTCATTCAATGTACAAAATCAGTTGATCACAAGGAAAGATTATCATGTCACGCTCTCGTCAAAGCATTGTCGATCTCGATTCGACACTCTATTATCACTGCATAAGCCGCTGTGTTCGCCAAGCTTACCTCTGCGGTAAAGACAAATTCAGTGGAAAAAACTTCTCCCATCGGCGGGAATGGCTGACCGAGCGTGTCCTCTGGCTCAGTTCATTTTTCTCCATTGGCATTTGTGCCTTTTCTGTGATGGAAAATCATTATCACATTGTGTTAAAAGTTAATCGCAACCATGCACTGCTATTAACAGAAGCAGAAATCGTTCGTCGCTGGACATCTGTCTATTGCGCTGGTCACCCACTGGTTGAACGCTATCAATTGGGGCTTGGCTGCGAAGCTGAAAATATCGCTGCAAAACAAATCATTGAAGTATGGCGAGAACGTTTATATAGCATTAGTTGGTTTATGCGTAATATTAACGAATATACCGCTAAGCGAGCTAACAAAGAAGATGACTGCAAAGGGCGATTTTGGGAGGGGCGCTTTAAATCTCAGGCTTTGCTTGACCAAGATGCAATACTTAATTGCATGATATATGTAGATTTAAATCCTATTCGAGCGGGAATTGCTACAACGCTGCAAGACAGTGATTTCACTTCTATTCAGGCACGAATTGATGCTTACCAGGAAGCGCAGCAACAATCCTTAGAGCAATCCTCACAAAGCAGCCAAAGTGTTGAGCCTGCTGAAATTGGAGAGTCTGTCGCACAAGTCGAATGCCTCGACAGCCAACCAAAATCTCTGCTACCTTTTGGTGAGATTTCTGACCAAACTCAAGACATCATTCATTTCTCTTTACTTAATTATCTAGAACTTGCCGATTGGACCGGACGGAAAATACATCCCACCAAAAAGGGGTTCATTGATGCAGATACACCAAAGATACTAGATGAACTGAATATTGAAGAAGATGATTGGCTAGATTTAAGCCGCCGCTTTGAGCAACGTTTCGCATATTTTGCAGGTCATGCCCCCAGTTTGAATTATCATGCCCACCATCATGGAGAACACTGGTACAAAGGCGTTGGTTAACTTCTAACACTACTGAATATTAAGTGAGCGTGCGATTTTAATCCAAACCGATTGCCACGTAAAAGCCTTATCCACCTCAACAAATAATGGTTGCGGATGACCGCGCAATTGCTCAACTTGTATCCGTAAACCAATCGGCATATCAGCCGACAGTATCTTAGGGCTATAATTCACCAGCTGTGACAAGCTCACCTCAGCAATCACATCTTCAGCCATCTTTGAAGTCGATTGAAATGCCAAACTGCCGACATAAAACGCCAAAGACCACTTTTGTTGCTCGCTCAACGAGTCAAAACCAGCCATCGAAGTCCCCGAGATACCATTAGCAATGGCATCATACAAACCTAAAACTGAACGATTAACGGCACGATGTTTATCAGTAAAATCCGTCGGTGTAGGTGACAGTTTAACCGCTAACAATCCATTGCCCTGCCCCGATTCACCATGGCAACCTGCACAGCTTTGTTCAAACAATACCTGAGTCTGGCTTTGCGTCAGCAACGCACCCGGCAACGACACCTGTGGTATTAATTTAAGTAGGGTTTTGTGATAAGCAACAGTGAATTTTTGCACGGTGTGCAGAGGATGTTTGTTGCCGATAGCGGTTTGTAACGTGCGAGCCTGCTCGCTAACCATACGTTCACGACTCAATTTACTAATCAATGCACTTTTATCAACAATCAACTGAGCTAATTCAACCATTGCTAGATATTCTTGTTGATTAACCACCTCACCATTGCTCACAGCCTCGGTGTAATCTACCCCGATATATTCAGCCAATTGCATCAATTGCCTTATTTCTGAGGGATAATCGAAATCGGCATAAGCCCCCTCGCTATGGCCACATAAACCCGTCAATCCCCATATCAAACCTATCCACTGCAAAACATGAATTCTTTTCACCTTCCCCCCCCGAAATAGCCACAAACAGGCAGCCAGTCAATACAAACTATTCTCATTTGGTTGTTTCGATGGTATCACGCCAAAAATTCAAACCCAAACACTGCTATATGTTGATTTGTATCCATAGAAATATGGCACACTCACTTAAAATTAAGTGAGTGTGCCATTTCTTTTTATAAAACCTTAACCATAAAATACTTACACCCCGTCTTCGGATAACCTTGTTGCACCCACTGATTCTCATAACCATGTTTCTCATAAAAAGGCATCGCCTGAAAATCCAGCGTATCCAACAAACACTTTATACAACCACGTTCTTTGGCAACATCTTCAAGTCGAGTTAACAACTGACTGCCAATATTCTGGCCACGTAATGTATCCGACACCCACAGATAATCCAATAACAACCAATCACCAAACGTACGAGCAGCAGCACCAGCAATCACCTCACCATCATCTCCTTTTATCTGAAGTGCCAACGGCTTACGCTCTTTAACTTCCCAATTCTGCCAATTAAATTCAGCAATTTTATCGCCCAAAAAGTCAAGCAACGCCTGATCCGGGTTATCCAATAATTCTATTTTCATCTTTTATCTGCTTCCCTTGTATCTTACAAGCCTAGAAACTACGATATGATGGCATATGGCAGCGATTTCAAGTGGCTGACTACAACTCCAATATTGTGCACAATAACATCACATGTTAGGCTAGCGCTATACACCTTCTATAATATATTGGTAATTGTGGGACCCCCCCTTATGAACTTTATTGACAAACACACCATAGAGCAGCATTTTGATTTTAACGAATTAATCAGCCGATTAAGACTGGCGTTTGCCGACTCAAGTGTCCAGGTACCCATGCGCCATCACCATGATTACCCCAACCCACCAGAAACCGAAGATTCGACGCTGCTATTGATGCCAGCATGGGATCCAGGTAAAGACCTTGGGGTCAAAATAGTCACCGTATCCCCCAACAATGGTCAATATCAACTCCCGTCGATTCAGGGACTCTATCTGTTATTTGACGCCCATAAAGGCCATTGTAAATCCTTACTTGATGCCAAATCACTCACCGCTTTTCGCACCGCCGCCACCTCGGCATTGGCATCAAGTTTCTTATCTCGCCCCGACAGCCAATCATTAATGATGGTGGGCACCGGTGCGTTATCACCAATGTTAATCAAAGCCCATGCCAGCGTCAGAGACATCAAAGAAGTCTTTATCTGGGGCCGCAGCCGTGAAAAAGCCCAAGCGGTAAAAAATCAATTGAGCGATGAACCATTCACCGTCACTGTTGTTGATTCAATCGAAGCAGGCATCGCCAAAGCCGATATCATCAGTTGTGCCACCTTAAGTAAAACGCCGTTAATCCAAGGCCAATGGCTTAAACCTGGACAACACCTCGATATGGTCGGCGCTTATAAACCTGATATGCGCGAAGCTGACGACCAGTGCCTGTTACGCAGTAAAACCTTTGTCGATCACTATGCAGGCGCACTCAAAGAAACCGGCGACATCGTCATTCCCATTGCCCAAGGCACTATCCAAACCAGTGACATTCAAGCCGACTTGTTTGAATTGTGTAAAGACCAGCACCCAGGACGGTTAAACAACAACGACATCACCTTTTTCAAATCCGTCGGCCATGCGCTCGAAGATTTGGTCGCAGCAACATTAATCGCCGAACGTATTGAACAAGCCTAGGAGAAACCATGCCAGCCTCTTTCTATCAACGCTTTGACGGCGAGCACGCCATACCTGAAGGTTGTCAGACCATCAACAGCATCGATATGCACACCGGCGGCGAACCACTAAGGGTGATCACTAGCGGTTACCCTGACATTCAGGCCAGTTCGCTGCTCGATTACCGCCGTCAGTTAAAACAACATCATGATAGTTTTCGCACCAGCCTGATGTTCGAACCCAGAGGCCACGCCGATATGTATGGCTGCCTGATATTGCCACCGTTTGCCGAAAACGCCGATTGCAGTGTGATTTTCATGCACAACGAAGGTTACAGCACCATGTGCGGCCACGCGGTCATTGCCATCATGACATTGGCGATGCAAATGCTATGGGTCGATATTGTTGTTGCTGATGATGGCGAAATAAAATGGGCCACCATGACCATCGAAGCCCCGTGCGGCCTTATCCGCGCCCGTGGCGAACAAGCCGCCAATGGAAAAATCACCACATCCTTTGAATGTGTGCCCTCTTTTGTCGCCGCTTTAGATCAGCAAGTGACCATACTCAATCCAATAACTGGACAAAACCAAACCATCCATTACGATCTCGCTTACGGCGGTGCATTTTACGCTTACGTTGACACCCGACAAATGGACCTTGCCTTAACCCCAGATAACCACCAGCAACTCATTGCGCTAGACCGAGCAATAAAACAAGCAGTCATCGACACCACCGACAAACTGCTTCATCCCTTTGAACCTGATTTAAACTTCCTCTACGGCACCATCTTCATCGGCGAAGCGTTATCAGCTGACGCAGACAGTCGCAACGTTTGCATCTTTGCTGATGGCGAAGTCGACCGCTCTCCCACTGGCTCTGGCGTCTCTGGGCGAATGGCCATTCATTACGCCAAAGGCGAAATCGGCATTAATCAACCCATGGTGATTGAAAGCATCATCGGTTCAAAATTTACTGCCCAAGTCGCCAGAGCCAAACCCTACGGCCATCATCAAAAAGCCGTTATCCCCAAAGTCTGCGGTGATGCGTTTATTTGCGCGATGAATACCTTTATCATCCAGCCACAAGACCGTTTAAAACACGGCTTTCTGCTGCGTTAAAGATCTTAATTGCCTTACCCCTTTAATCACGGTATATTGCGGTCAAATTTCCCCGGCAACTATCAGATTAAAAAGAGCGACGCATTATGTTATCGATTATCATCAGCTGGAGAGACAGGGTTGAACTAAAACAAGCCTTGCCCTCCTTTATCGCCACTGCCGCTTTACTCGATGGCGAAGTGAATATCGTCAATTACGCTGGTTCTGACCAACTACTGCAACAATTACTCATCGACACCGATAATCCCAACATGAACAAGACCCGGGTCAAAATCACCAAAGTCGATGGTCAGCAATATTTCAATAAAGCCGCCGCACAAAATAGCGGTGCCAGTACCGCAAACTATCAGATACTGTTTTTTTGTGACTGTGACATTATTCTCAATCCCGAGCAAATCGCTGAACTCTGTCACCAAGTCAGCCGAGGTGAACAAGTATTTGCCACCTTGGCCGGGGTCAAAGAAACCGAAATCAATTCACGCGGTGCCTCTCATGTGGTGTCGTTTGGTTACGAGCTGGTGATCAAAACCGCTGATGGCCGCTGCCTCAATATAGTCGATAATGAAGAAGACAGTGAAAATGGCACCCGCCAAGCCCCCGGCCTGCTGATGGTGAAAAAACAAGATTTTATCGACATCAATGGTTATAACAGCCAACTCCATGGCTGGGGTTGGGAAGATCAAGATATGATAGCCCGTCTCACTCTAGGCCAGGGTTTACAACGCATCAACAGTGGTCACGCGTTACATATTTCTCACGATGACCATGCCCGAATGGCGTTTTATCCTCAAGTCGCATCACGTTGGGAAAGCAGAGATCGGATGTTCAGAACCGCACTGGCCAATTATGACAATGCCAACTTCTTGGGCAGTTATGACACCGATACCAGCCCTACCACCAGCAGAGGCGTTCAAGTCGATGAATGCTAACACCACCGTTAAACTGTCAGTTTGTATGATCGTGCGCGACGAGCAAACCGTATTGGCCCGTTGCCTCGACAGTATCGCCGGCATTTACGACGAGCTGTGTATTGTCGATACCGGCTCCACCGATAACACCGTGACCATCGCCCAGCAATATACCAATCAGGTAAAAGTATTCACCGACTGCAATGCACAACAAGGTCAAGACCAAGGTAAGATGGTTAATTTTGCCCAAGCCCGCAATGAAGCGCTGAGCATGGCCAGCGGCGATTGGGTTTTACAGATTGATGCTGATGAGATTATCGAACAAGGTATTGAGCGCATCCGTGAACACCTTGGTGCAACCGAGTATGACCGGGTAGGCATATCCATTCGTACCGGAACAAGCAATACCAACAAGGCGGGCGTCGTTTCTGGCCGTCTGTTTCGCCGTGCCAACGCCCAGCAATATGTTAGCCTAATTCATGAATACCTCGAATTTGACGGCAAAATGGAGGTCGATAAACACATCCGCATCACCAATCTGCCAGATAAACGCAATAAAGAAAGCGGCAGTGATCGCAATATCCGTTTATGCCGTCTGATGCTCGACAGCGACCCGCAAAACTCTAGATGCTGGTATTACCTCGGCCGTGAGTATTTTGGTCTGTCAAAACACCCAGAGGCGATTGATTGCTTTGAAAAAGCGCAACAGTATCAACGATTTACTTACGCCAATTTTCATATTGCTTATTCCAAAGCGATTTGTTTATTTCTGAGTCGCCAATTTGAACAGGCAGTAACCGCCGCCAATGAGGCCATGCACTTCGACCCACGTTTTGCCGAAGCGTATTGTTTACTAGGAGATATTTATTTCACCATCGGGGACCCTGAGCAGGCGAAAGTGAATTACCATAAAGCACTGGCATGTGAACCGCCTCAAGACACTTATCTGGGTGTGCAGTTATGGGCTTATCAGCAACACCCCACCAAGCAGCTAGCGGCGCTTGATTAAGATATTGCCTGTAACTAACAACTCACCACTGAGGAGTTTTTTGGCTCCTATCGCCGGGTGCACTGCCTTTCTGCTAGGCCATTGCTGATTTGAGGGCTTGTAGCGTTGTTCTTTGCGACAACCACAGAGCCACAGAGGACGCAGAGGCAACGCAGAGTGAAAATTTTTTGGCCTGACTGGCGGATACTAATCTTGTCGCCTTTAATTTAGGGAATAAAGATTTAGTTTTAATTACTTCCCCTGAACTGTTTTGTACTTCTCTGCGCGTCCTCTGCGTGCTCTGTGACTCTGTGGTAGCTTGACGAGAACAAAGCTCATGCAACTCAAACATTGGCCCCCAACTCCCGCAACAACCATTGCACCAGCTGCTCAACCGACAAGCCATAAGCATGACGAATATCATCGTCATCGCCAGATTTGCCGCTAAAATCCATCGGCCAGCCAATCGCTTTGATTGGCGCTGACAATGCCAGCTGGCGTAACAACGACGCCAAACCACCAAACTCATTGTGGTCTTCAATCACAAAAATCTGTTCGACGTCGGTCAAGTTATCCCGTAATGCAGCCAAATCATTAACATGAAGACAATGCAATAACCCCACTTCAATGCCATGGCGAGACAATTGACTGGCCACCTCATGACTCCACTGACTCGCCACCCCGCAACTGACCACGGTCACTGGCTGCTTTTGCCTTAACCAGCGAACTCTGCCCGCCTCACTAGGCAAGTTTTGCGCCCGAGTGATGGCACAGCGTGGTGCCCTGACGTAGGCTGGCTGATGGCAGCTCTCATCACGACCGAGCAACTGCGACAACATATAATCGATATCAAGGTGATCCGCTGGTGCCCACACTTCAATATTGGGCAGCGACAACATCAATGCCATATCATTTGGTGCCGCATGGGTTTTACCATTACGGCCAGATAAACCGCCCGCATGTGATCCGACCATCACCACCGGCTGTTTTGACTGACTCAAACCCACCCGAATCTGATCATAAGCCCGGTAACACAAAAAAGCCGCAAACGAAAAAACAAACGGCCTGCGACCCACACTGGCCATACCCGCAGCGACACTGAGCATACTTTGTTCGGCAATACCCGCCATTAAAAATCGCTCAGGATGGGCTTGTGCAAAATGAATTGCCCCATCTGAATCGGCCAAATCGCCATCCAGCACAAAGATGCGATCATCTGCTACCGCCATTTCGGCCAACCTCCTGCCAACCTGATCAACCAACTTACTCATATACCCTTTTTACCTCACGCATAAACTGATGATGCTCCAATTCACTAATCGTAGCACAATGAAAACGCGTCGGATCTTGCTCAATGCTAGTAACACCATGACCTTTAATTGTATGAGCAATAATCACACTCGGTTGAGTCAAATGCTGATTGGCCAAATCCATCGTCGCCATTAATGCCTGATGATCATGACCATCACATTCGAGCACATGCCAGCCAAACGCTCGCCATTTCTCAGCCAGTGCTGCCACGGGTTCTGGCGTGATACCATCACGCTGCGCCCAACCCCATTCTTGATGTTTATTACAATCGACAATGACATTGAGATTACCTGAAGCGGTATTGCTGGCCAGCATCGCCGCCTCCCACACTTGGCCTTCTTGACACTCGCCATCGCCGAGCACCACCCAAACTTTATGCGCTTGCGACAACGCCATGCCGACTCCCACCGACACCCCTTGACCCAAAGAACCTGAAGAGAAATCGACCCCTGCCACCGTTAACATATCCGGGTGGCCTTCAAGGGCAGACTCAAACAATGAATACTCTGACAGCGGGTCAGAAAAATAATCCAGCTTTTGCAGCACCGCATATAAAGCCACTGCCGCATGTCCTTTGGACAATATCAGCCGATCCCGTTGTGGATGCTGTGGTTGTGCCGGATTGACCCGTAACTGATGCCGATACAATACCAGCAGAATATCAATCACACTCAAACAACCACCATAATGGCCGCCCCCGGCAGCATACAGGGTTGTGAGTATTTGCTCTTTGAGTTCAACCACTTCCTCAGCCAATGACTGACGAGCATTATATTGTACCTTAATAATTTGTACCGCAACACTCATACCATCTTCTCCATTTATCTGGTCACCCAACGGTCATACCAAGCAGATAAGGTAAAAATCACCCACATCTCATCTACCGGGGCCATGGGCACTCGAATATCCCCTTTATCAACAATATGGCGAACTTTGTCTTTCATCTCAGCCAACATATCGCCCTCAAACAACCCTTCGCTTTGCAACTCACTATGCTCTATCACCGACCAAATGGTGTCAAAAAACGGCGGGTAAGCCAACCACAACAATAACGGCGGCACATAAGCCTGTCTTAGCCGGGAACACACCTCTTCGGGCAATCGAGTACGGGCAATATCACGCATCACAATTTTGTTATCCCAGCGATTATCACGTAACTCAAACCGCTCAGTCGCGCCCAAACCAATCGCCAACTGCACTACGTTTTTATCTAAAAACGGATAAGTGGTTTGCACATTGGCACCACGGCCGATGGCTTCAAAACCGCCCAACAATAATTCAGGAATACGATGCTGACACTCATGGGCAATCATCAGCTCAAACAAATGAGCATCAGATTTCAGCTCGCGGCTTTGACCATAAAATGTGTGTAACGGCGCAGATAAATCCCACTGATTAAAAGGGGCTTTAAGTTGGTTTTTCAACGCCCCGGCATGGAAAAAACGCGGTACCCCGGCAAACACTTTTTCATTAATCAGCGCTGGTTGCCATAACAATTGTTCTAAGCCATCAACCCCGTCATTGGCCGATTGATGCAAACGCATACTGGTATAAAAATTGAGATATTTGATATAACCACCAAATATCTCATCAGAGCCAAGGCCAGACAATATATCACCATAACCTTCGCACTGAATATGCCCTAACAAATGCTCATGGGTCACACTGGCAAACGCACTGTAAGGTTCACTGGCCCCGGTGATTTTCTCC
>JBLGCB010000208.1:0-11289 GCA_047617105.1 Phenylobacterium sp.
GTCACTGTTGAGTTTTAAGGTTTTAGCGATGACCTTTGCTGCGCTTTCGTCGTACCAGCTTACAGCATTAAGAACGGCGTTTTTATCTGCTGGTGCGATTGTAATGTCTTGCTCTTTGGCAATGGTTTTTGAATGTTTATCAACGTCTTTTTTAAACTGGTTATAGTCGTTGTATTCGATATCACCGATGATATCCATCAACGATGTCGCCAGATTGACCTGTGACTGATGTTTTAACCACAATTTGATATCTAGCAATTTTTTGCGGGCTTTGGTGTTGATTTCTATTTGGTTGTCTTCGCACCATTTTAATAGAGGTTTTTCAGCCGCTTTGAGCGTTGCTGCCTGATAAATTGACTCGCCATATTTTTGATAAGCCCATTTCATGGGATCGCGTAGGGTTTTGTCAAAACGCAATGGTGCAATAAGCTCGGCTGTGAATTGGGCCTTGCGGCGGTCAGGACGTTCGATATTCACTTTGTGATAACCAAAATCACTGTTATCAAAAACCTTAGCGGCAATGGTGGCTTCGCCTGCTTCCCGGCTTTTTTCGTTTAATGTTAAGTAGCAATCGAGTATTTGTTCAATATGTTGGGATGAGAATTCGCAGTTTTTATTGCCCAGATTTTTGCGTAATTTGCGAAATAGCAGGCTAGCATCAATCAATTGTACTTTGCCTTGGCGTTGCTGTGGTTTTTTATTTGATAACAGCCAAATGTAAGTTGTGATGCCGGTATTGTAAAAAAGGTTGTTGGGTAGTTGGATAATGGCATCCAGTAAATCGTTTTCGATAATATAGCGGCGAATATTACTTTCACCACCACCAGCATCACCAGTAAACAGGCTTGAACCATTATGTACTGAGGCAATTCGAGAACCTTGGTTGGTGCCATCAACTTTTTTCATTTTGCTGACCATTTCCATCAAAAACAGCAACTGACCATCGCTAGAACGCGGCGCAGCATCAACGGTTTCTTCCACGCCCCAGTAGTCTTTTAATTTGACTTTAAAACGTGAGTCAATAATGGCGCTGCCATCTTTGATAAACTTTTGTTCGCTGGCCCAGCTTTTACCATACGGAGGGTTTGACAGCATAAAGTCAAAACGAGTACCTGCGAACTCGTCGGTTGATAATGTAGAGCCTATTTTGATGTTTTCAGGGTTGTTATCCTTGATCATCATATCTGACTTACAAATGGCGTAGGTTTCGTCGTTGATTTCTTTACCATAGAGGTAAATATCACTGCTGGCCTTGATTAAGCCTTGTGGGTCTTTGATAAAGTTTTGTGATTCAGTCAACATGCCGCCAGAACCACAGGCCGGATCGTAAATGGTGATAACGGGTGGCAGTTGACCTTTGATTGGGTCAAACACTAGGTGTGTCATCAGTTCAATCACTTCACGAGGGGTAAAGTGTTCACCGGCTTCTTCGTTATTATCTTCGTTAAATTTGCGGATTAATTCTTCAAATACATAACCCATACCCAAATTGGTCAGTTCAGGCAGTTTATTGCCATCCGCGTCTTCGGCTTCAATCGGGGTAAGGTTGATATTGTTTGAGGTGAACTTTTCGAGCACATCTAGCAAAACGTCTTTACTGGCCATATGGCGAATCTGAGAGCTGAGTTTAAACTTTTCGATGATTTCTTTAACGTTAGGGCTAAAACCATTGAGGTAATCTTCAACGTTGGCCAACAAGATTTGCTGGTTATTGGTGGCGGTATCAAACAGCTTTCTTAAGGTCCATTTACTGATGTTGTAAAACACATATCCGGATGCTTGGGTTAAAGGCAGGTCTTCAAGTTCGGTGGCTTCCATTTCTTCATGTTGAAACTTTACTTCTTTGAGAACTTGCTCTTTTGAAGGCTCTAACAAACTGTCGAGACGTCTTAATACCACCATGGGTAATATTACATCTCGATATTTACCTCGAACATATACGTCACGCAGGCAGTCATCGGCAATAGACCAAATAAAAGAGACGAGTTTGTTATGTACAGTGTAATTCATATAGTTTTATGGCTCCGGCCCATGCAGTGGTGGCAGCAGGGCAAATCATTCTAAAAATGCTTTGTTGCGGTTGGCGATTATTGTGGTGCGTGGCACTGTTACCGACGACTGAATCGCCGGGTACTGAATTTCGCCAATCCAGGATTTCGTAAGAGAATACGGAAAAAGTCATAACTATTCAATTGAATTGTATTGATCTAACTTGGACACATGCAATAAAGCTAAAAGCGATTGAAAATCAATCAGTAACAGACATAAAACCAGCTGAATAAAATGCAGGGTTGGCAAGGTTATTAAGTTTCCACCGATGATAGTGGTAAAAAGCTGGTAAAGTGTCAGACGTTGACGAAGTGCGACAAAGTGATCATTATCATGGTACCAATCCGGCTACGATAATGTTTAATATCTGCTTAAGACCCATTTAAAACAAGGTTTAATAATTTAATTTATAATAAATGATTACAAACGTGTTCTTTATGTTATGCTAATTGTACAAATATCAATATAACTACAGAGCGAATATGAAGCATTACATTAACCCGACGATAGACTGTGTTTTCAAAGCTATATTGGGGTGTCAGCAAAACGCTTGGATATTGTGTCATTTTTTAAACAGCATTCTGTTGCCTAAATCACCAATCACATCCGTAACGATTACTAATCCATATAATGAAAGAGATTACTTGGGTGATAAATTGACCATTGTTGATATTAAAGCTAAGGATGCGGCTGATGTGATATATCAGATTGAAATTCAATTATCGACGCCGACTTATCTGGCGAAAAGAATGTTGTATCTATGGACGGATATTTATGGTGCTCAAATCGTCAAGGGCGAAGATTATAGTCAGTTAAAACCCGCGATTTCAATTTGGTTATTGACCGAAAATTTGTTTAGCCATACCGAGGATTGCCATAATCATTATGAGTTGGTGAACCGTAAAAACCAGCATGTGTTAACGGACCATCTTGCTATTCATATTCTTGAGCTTAAAAAATGGAAACTCTCCAGTACGTTACAAGCAGAGGATTTTTGGTTATACTTCTTTAAAGAGGGTAAGCACTTTAAAGAATTACCGCCATTAATTGATATTCCAGAATTGAGGCAAGCGATGACAGTATTAGAAGCATTCTCAGAGCAAGAGCACGCATATCATATTTATCGATCGCGTTTAGATGCCGAGCGAGATCAGTTGACGCGTGATCGGATGTTTGAAAAAGCTACGGCTGATGCTAAAGCAGCCAAAGCTAGGGCTGATGAAGAACGCGCCAATGCTGAAGAAGCCAAAGCTAGAGCTGAAAAAGCAGAAACAGAAGTGTTGGAGGTTAGAACTAGGGCTGAAAGCGCTGAGGCAACGCTCGCAAAAGCCCAAGAAGAAATGCAAGAAAGTCTTTTGCGCTCGGGACTCCAAGCTATTGAGGTAGCAAAAATGACCAAGTTAACGGTGGCTGAGGTCGAAGCATTTAGAGCGGTATTAAAGCCGTAGGGTGCCCGTGCGTAGCACGATCCGAGGTTACGAGGAGCATTGCGCACCATTGCCAGCAGTCATAGAGCAACCTAGGATGTGGTTCGGTGATGACGAATGGTTCTATGGTTCTATGGTGCGCAGTGCTGCTCGTGCCTCGCATTTTGCTACGCAAAAGCACCCTACGTCAATCAGGTTTTAGTGGCGCTCGACGATTCACGGCGGGACGCCGTTCCAACATTACAACAACCAAGCAAAAGCCAGCCCAAAAGACAAATTATGCTCATTAATCACCAGCGGGCTATCATCAAAAGTCACGCCGCTGACATTGTTATAACGAGTAAATGCCCCAGCCCAATAGTCATCACTCTTAAAACTCAATCCCATTGACAGCTGAGCACCAGAATAACCCCCTGAGGCGTTATAAGCGGCGCGCCCAGTAGTGGCATAAGCGGTATCAACACCATATAAGTAATCGTTGTATTTGCTATCAGCAAACGAGAGTTGTGCTTTGAGTGATAACCTCATAGTACCTTTGCCAGCCCAGCTCTTGCCCCAACTTTCACCTATGGGTTTCGAACGCCAGTTAACTGAGGTTTCAGCTTGCCAGCCGATGCTGTCTAAGCCACTGTCAAAAGCAAAGGCTTTACGGGTAGCAAACTGGACAAAAACTGATTGGTCTTTTTTCGCATACCAGTTTAACGTCGGACCAATGGCACCGACCCAGCCTAAGTCTGGCATGTCGGTGCGTGCTTCGTTGTCATCGCTGTCGACACCTATGCTGCCTGCGCCTGTTAGGGTTAGCTCCAGTGATTCGGTGCGCCATAAGTCTTTGGCAAAGGCGTTACGGTCAATGGTTAGGTCGTCGCTTTTGTAATAAAAGTAAGGGAAGGGCGTGACCACGTTGGTTGACTCTTCTGCCCCGGCATAATGGGGGATAGACGCCGCCAGTAAACCAATGCCAAAGATGAATTCGGATTTCTTCTCTGCTTTCTCCGCTTTTTCTGCGGCCATGGCTTGTGGGGTGATGGTCAAGTTGGCCAATAGTAAAGCGGCACTTGCTGCTAGTATTTTATTCATGTGTGTCCTTGTATTATCTAGGTCCAACGTTTAAAAATCAACGAGGTATTAATGCCACCAAAAGCAAAGTTATTGCTCATCACATATTCGGTGTTTATCTCACGGCCCTGTCCGGTGATGTAATCGAGTTCACCCATGCCTGGGTCGATGTCGGTGAGATTCACGGTGGGGCTAAACCAGTTATTGCGCATCATTTCGATGCAGGCCCAAGCTTCTATCGCACCGCAAGCACCAAGAGTGTGGCCAAGGTAGCTTTTTAATGAACTCATGGCCACGTTTTTACCCATGGCGGCATTGGTGGCAATGCTCTCGGCCAAGTCGCCAGATTCTGTGGCGGTGCCATGACCATTGACGTATTTGATTTCGCTGGCCGGGATATTGGCTTCTGCTAACGCCAATTCCATCGCCTTTTGCATGGTGGCCGAGGTTGGGCGGGTGACGTGCTGACCATCGGAGTTGGTACCAAACCCAATGATTTCTGCGTAGATGGTCGCACCACGGGCTTGGGCATGTTCTAACTCTTCTAAAATCAAGGTGCCAGCGCCTTCGCCTAATACTAAACCATCGCGGTTTTTGTCGTAAGGTCGAGGGGTCAGTTCTGGAGTGCTATTTTTGGTGCTGGTGGCATACAGGGTGTCGAATACGGCGGCTTCAGTGGCGCATAATTCTTCTGCGCCGCCCGCGACCATCAGTTTTTGTTGACCAAATTTAATCGCTTCATAGGCATAACCAATACCTTGTGACGCTGAGGTACAAGCAGAGCTGGTGGTGATCACCCGGCCTTTAAGGCCAAAAAACAAACCGACGTTAACCGGGGTAGTATGGGCCATCATTTGAATATAGGTGGTGGCGGTAACGCCGCTCATATCGCCGTTTTCAAGCATATTGCCAAACGCTTTAATCGGGTCTGGCGAGCCTGTCGATGAACCATAAGCAATGCCAGTGCTGCCATCGGTGAGTGCCGGATGGTCGAGTAAACCCGCTTGTTCTAGCGCCAATTCTGTCGCCCGTGTGGCCATCAGCGATACACGTCCCATGGCGCGTACTTGTTTGCGCTTATAGTGGGCAGGTTTTTTAAAATCCATAATCGGCGCGGCCAAACGGGTATTGAGCATTTCAAAGCGATCCCACTGGGGCATATGTATCACCGCGTTTTGACCTTTTTTCAGATTGGCTGAAAAGTCTTGCCAGTTATGTCCCAATGCAGTGATGCAAGACATGCCGGTAACAACAACACGTTTCATTAGGCCATACCTCCGTTAACTGAAATCACCTGGCGGGTAATGTAAGCCGCGCCATCTGACATTAAAAAGTCTACTGTGGCGGCGACTTCTGAGGTTTTGCCCATGCGCCGTAATGGCACCAAGTCTTTTAACGCTTTGTCAGACAGTTCTATTTCATTGACCATATCGGTTTCGATAATGCCAGGGGCAACACAGTTCACGGTGATTTTACGTTTGGCCAGTTCTAGCGATAATGCTTTGGTGGCACCAATTAAACCGGCTTTGGCGGCGCTGTAATTGACCTGTCCACGATTGCCAATTTCACCAGATAGAGATGACATGGTGATAATTCGGCCACCGTTTTTATTGCGTACCATCGGCATCACCACCGGGTGTAATACGTTGTAAAAACCATCTAGGTTGGTGCCAATCACTGAATCCCATTCATCGGCGGTCATCGCCGGAAAAGCAGTATCTCGGGTGATACCTGCATTGCAAATCACGCCGTAATAAGCGCCATTTTCTTCAATATCAGCTTCGAGGGCGATGCGGGTGGCATCACGGTCGCTGATATCAAATTGCAGCAGTTTGGCTGTGACACCAAACGCTTCGATTTGTTCAAAGGTATCCAGCGCCTGAGCTTGATCACTTCGGTAGTGCACAACAATGTCAAAACCGGATTTGGCCAAGGCGATGGCAACCGTTTTACCAATGCCTCGACTGGAACCTGTCACCAATACGCGTTTATTTCTCACTGCTGAGGTCATGAGGGTTCCTTTTGGGATGGTTGATTAGGATTTTTTTTAGGTAAGAAGGCATTCACTTTAGCGTCGACAATGATGTCTGAAGGTTTGGCTGAATCGCTGATACGACATTGAAATACCCGTAAGCCAGATTCTTCTTGGTATAAACGGCTAACATGAACATGCAGCTGGCTGCCATTGTTAAACAATGTCGCAGTGGGTTGATATTTACGGCTGCCGAGCAAAAAGCCGACTTCTACACTTTGCTGGTTATTGAGGGCATCAGCCCCGGCAAAGGCGGCTATGGTCTGGGCCATATACTCAATGCCAATATAACTGGGCACGCCTTGTTGCGCTGAGTCATAAAATAAGCTTGCTGGGCCAATGTTAACGGCGCATAAACCCCAGTCTTCGCCATAGTCGAGCAATTCATCTAACAAGATCATCGGTGCGCTATGGGGCAATACTTGCTCTATGGCATATTGGTTCGGTTTATCACTGGTCATGTTCGCTATCCTTAGAACTCTTTACCTTAGAGAAGAGTAAACTCGCATTACTGCCGCCAAAGGCGAAAGAGTTAGACAGGCAATGCTTTATCGGTGTTGTTGAACACCTTCGATTGCCTTGTTGGTCAACCAAGTTCACTGTGTCAATCTCGCTATCGTATTGGCCATCAAAATAATGCGGTGGTAAGCGATGTTGTGGATTAAAGTCGCTCATCGCCAGCCAGCAGAAACCCGCTTCGATTGCCCCGGCACCGGCCAATGTGTGGCCAGTATAAGGTTTGGTTGAGCTGCAAGCTACCCCTTGTGCGCCAAGGCGGGTGATGGCTTTGGTTTCCATGGCATCGTTTTTGGGTGTTGCGGTGCCGTGCAAGTTGATGTAATCGAGTTGATCAACGGTCAAACCCGCCGAGGTGAGGGCATTTTGCATCGCGGCAAAGGCACCATCGCCTTCTGGATGTGGTGCTGACATATGGTGAGCATCAGATGATTCGCCAATGCCGTTTAACGCCACGCCTTGTCGGCCCTGTTGCATTAAAAATAACGCTGCGCCTTCGCCAATATTAATGCCTTTACGATTAACACTCAAAGGATTGCAAATCTGATCACTGAGTGATTCAAGGGTGGCAAAACCATTGATGGTTAGGTGGCATAAGCTGTCGACACCACCGACAATCACCGCGTCGACAATGCCGGTTTTGATCAGGTTGCTGGCACTGATAAGCGCCTTGGCACCAGAAGAGCAGGCGGTAGAGATACATAAATCAATGCCTTTAACCCCTGATAATTGGGCCAGGTATTGTGAAGGCGAGCCCATTTCTTGTTGGGTAAGGTGATAACCTGGCGGCATTTGCTGGTGTTCGGCAAAATAACTAAAGGCGTTTTCGGCCTCTAAGGTGCCTGAGGTGCTGGTGCCAAGTACCACACCGACCCGAGAGGCACCATATTGCGCGATAGCAGCATCAACGGTGGGTTTTATTTGCGCAAAGGTGGCATGAAGCAATTGCTTACAGCGGGTTTGTGCCAAAGGTTGGTCATCAATATGACACAATGGTGAATTGACCCTGCCGATACGTACGTTTTTCTCGGGGATCCAATCCGCTTCATATGACAGACCGTCGGCGGGATTGGTCAACATTTTATCCCAATGGGCTTGTTTACCGCTGCCCATGGCACTGACAATGCCGACATCTGATAAGATTATTTTTAACTGTTTTTTCGACTGTTCTTTCACTATAGACTCCATTTTTCTAAAGTCGTGATGCTTAATTGATAATCACGCAGGTGATGAGCAAAACTGGTCACTGATGGTTGATAATCAATATCAATGATTTTTTTGCCGTTTTCACCATGACTAAGGTTATCACCGCCCGATACCGATACTACCCGATGACTGTCATAACCATTGATGGTGGCTCCGCGCAGTTGCTGGTTGATCACCGCCATAGGCCAGTGTACCAGCTGAAAGTCGGCCAGCATATATTCAACCTCAATCCCTTTGGCGAGGATTGATTGGTTAAGTTCAAAGGGTTTGTCTTGATACCAGACCAATTCGAATAATGATACCCCATTAGCCGTGGTGCCGACCATTACGATGCTGTTTTTGTTTAATTCAACCTGAACGATGAATTCATAGTCATTATCGCCATGGCGGCCTTTTACCAAGGTTAAAAACCCTTGGCCGACCAAACTCGCTGGCGCTGCGGTCAGCTGGTAACTGGCGTGCTCAGACAAAGCGACCGTCGACAGCCTAGCCTTTGGCGTGACCGCGCAACCTGCTAGTAGCAGGCTTAGCAGCATTAAACTTAGCAATAAGCTAAAAAGGCTTTGCTTTACTCTGAACATGATTCCGCCAATGCTTTTAACCGTCTTTGGCTGTGTTTTACCAGCGGGTTGTTGGTATCCCAGGCGTAACCCGCCAATATTGAGCAAACCTTATTTTTGATACTTTCTTCTGGCTGATGGTAAAAAATCACCTTGCGTAAGTCGCCGTTATACCAGCCTTCAACAAAGGTTTTGAAAGTGGTGATGCCGCGGCGTAATGGCTTGCTGAATTCGTTTTCCCAGTCAACGGTTTCGTTGTTAAGGGTTTTTATCACTAGCGGTGCAGCCAGCACCGAAGATTGTAGCGCGATGGTGACACCGGAGGAAAATATAGGATCTAAAAACTCACCGGCATTGCCGAGTAGGGCAAAACGGTCGCCGTACAAACGGCTGACATTGGCCGAATAACCTTTGATGCTACGAACCTCACTGCAAACTTTGGCATCGCTGAGCAACGCTTCAAGTTGTGGCACCTGGTTAACGAAGTGACGCAGTTGTTGTTCGAGGTCTAATGGGGGGCTTAGCTCGGCTAGTTCATCAAAATAAGGCTGCGCGCCGACCACACCCAAGCTGCTGGTGCCATTGGCAAAAGGGATTAACCAAAACCAGATGTCTTCAATTTGTGGGTGCACGGTAATGAGGATTTTATTGCGATCAAATTCACTGTCTGGTGAGATGTTATCGGTTATATGGGCAAACACCGACTGGCGCACTGGAAAATCAGAAGGCAATTCGAGATCACATAATCTTGGCAGCACTCGGCCAAAACCACTGGCATCGAGGACAAACTTGGCTTTTACCGTTGATGCGATGTTGGTGGTTAAATCGGTGATGGTTAAGCGGTTATGATCAGACTCACAATCCATTGCGTCTATCTGATGGCGGTAATAAACTTTCGCCCCGGCTTTTTCGGCACCATCGGCGAGAATTTTATCAAACTGGTCTCGTTGCACTTGGAAGGTTTGTGATGGTCCGGGGGTGAACTTTTCGCTGAAATCAAAGCAACTGAATTTGCCTTGTTGTAAAAATACCGCACCATCTTTCATCTGAAAACCATGGGCATTGACCGCATCTAATAAACCCGCTTGCTGTAAAAATACCATCGATTGGGGCAATAAACTCTCACCAATGGAAAAACGCGGGAACTGTTCTTTTTCAAAGATACAGACGTCAATACCCTGATTGGCCAGCAATGCAGCCGCACAGGCTCCCGCTGGTCCAGCGCCAATAATGGCAACGTCACACTGTGTGATCATCATCTTTTCTCTTTGTCAGTGAAGGGGATTTTAAGGGGGTAATAAAGGCCAATACTAGCGCCAGTAAAATACCAATGAAGGTGCTTAAGCCGAAGTGAAATACCGCTGGGGTCTGGCTGAACATCATCATGCCAAAGGCGGCAACAGACGATAATGCCGACAATAATATCGCCAGCACCACATGTTTTTTATGGCCTTGTTCGTTAAAAAAGACAATGTAATCGACCGCTAAAGCGACGATTAACAAACAAGCGAGCAAATTAAATATACTTAAACCACCAGCGACCAATTGGCTCACCAATAAGCTGCCCAGCGCAGCAAATACGGGGGTGCAGGTGGCGAGTAGGCCATATTTAAAACCGTAACGCGAGACCAGAATCAATGCAAACGCCGCAGCCGCAAGGGCAAAAAACCACAGTAACGAGACTCTCACCGAGGCGAGGGTATTGCTGAGGCGTTGAGGTTGGTCAAAGAATGCAATGTTATCCATACTATTACTGATGGCTTGACGTTGTTGCTCAGTCAGTTGGGCGTAATAGCTGATCATGCCGTAGCTCTTATCGTCTTGTGAGAACAGTGGAGGTGCCAATATTGCCAAATCTTCAGGCCAGTCTTTGGGGCTGATATGTTGTTCTAATTGGAGGGTAACCAGTAGCCATCGAGCTGAGTCAATATACGATTGCATGGTGGCTAAATCACCGTTATCGATAAAGGTTTTGAGCTGGTTTTTTTGTTGCTGCTGCTGTGCAATGGTCGGTATCCAAGTCGACAGCGACTGTACTTTCAGTTGTTGCTGAGACGCTGTTGCGTTGAGCTTATCAGTGACTTTGGCCATATCTGCCAATACCGCTTGTTCGTTATCGCCAGTGATGGTGATATAACGGGGGTAACTGCTGTAACCCATCAATTGTTGTACTTTTTGCTCTTGTGCCAGCAACGATGGGGGTGATGAATTCAGTGAGCGAATATTGTCATCAAAATTCAATTTACCGCCGCTAACCAGCAATAACAGCGCTAAAGTGGCTATCACTGCCGCGACATAACGGCTTTGTCGTAACGGTTGGGTGTTATGGGTTAATCGGCTGATAAAAGCTTCTGTGGCCGCAGATAAACGCACTTGGTGACGAGGATGGGCATAAAACGGTGCCAACCATAATAACGCGGTGGCAATGGCGGCGACTAGG
>JBLGCB010000209.1:0-11193 GCA_047617105.1 Phenylobacterium sp.
CCGCCTTTACCGGTGCCTTTGATGTCATCAGCATTTAAGCCTTTTTCACCCAACAGACGACGAACAGAAGGACTCAGTGCGTCGTTACCGTCGCCATCTTCTTGAGCAGCGGCTTGCGGTGCAGCACTAATACCAACACCAACGGTCAGTGTTGCGATATCTTGTTGGCCTAATACCGTTTCGCCTTCTGGTGCTGTGATATCAGACATCACCCCACTTTCTTCGGCAACCACTTCAAGCACAACCTTGTCAGTTTCGATGTCGACCAAGTTGTCGCCACGGGCAACTGCCTGACCCTTGCTAACATGCCAAGTGGCGATAGTCGCATCGGCCACTGACTCAGGTAATACAGGTACCTTGATGGTGATTTGCTTGCCGCCAGCAGCAGCCGGGGCTGCTGATGCTTCAGAAGAGGTAGCCGCAGGTGCCGAAGCAGCTGCGCCTGAAGCACTGATATTGGCAATAAGTTGATCACCAAGAACGGTCGCCCCTTCTTCTTCAACAATGTCAGTCACGACGCCGTCAGAGGTGGCCGGCACTTCTAAAACGACTTTATCGGTTTCGATATCAACCAGGATTTGGTCTCTGGTAACGCTATCGCCAACTTTAACGTGCCAGGTTGCAATCGTGGCATCAGCCACAGACTCTGGCAGTACGGGAACTTTGATTTGTGTTGTCATATTCGTACTTAGCCCTTACGTAGATTGAATATTGAGTGCATCTCTGACGAGCGCTTTTTGTTCTTTACTGTGCACAGCCATGTAACCTACCGCAGGTGCTGCGGAAGGTGCTCGACCAGCATAATTTAACGTTGCCCCAGCGGGCAGTGAACGACGGAAGTTGTGCTGGCTACAATACCAGGCTCCCTGATTCATTGGTTCTTCTTGACACCAGATAAAGTCGGTCACTTGTGGATATTGCTCAACTAGCTCTTCTAGTTCTTTATGTGGGAATGGATACAACTGCTCCACTCTAACAATGGCAACATCAGTGATATTTTCTTTACGGCGTTTTTCCAACAAATCGTAATATACTTTACCACCACATAACACCACTCGGGTGACCGCACTGTTATCCAACTCATCGATTTCACCAATCAGGTTATGAAACACCCCAGAGGACATTTCTTCGAAAGTGGATACTGCCAGTGGGTGACGTAACAAGGATTTTGGTGTCATGACCACTAGAGGTCGTCTTAATGGTCGAATGCTTTGACGTCTGAGCATGTTAAAAACTTGCGCAGGCGTGGTAGGGGTACATACTTGGATATTGTGATCAGCACACAATTGCAGATAACGCTCAAGACGAGCCGATGAATGCTCAGGTCCTTGGCCTTCGTAACCATGGGGTAATAACATGGTCAAACCACATAAACGCTGCCATTTTTGTTCACCAGAACTGATGAACTGATCAATCACCACCTGAGCGCCGTTGGCAAAATCGCCAAACTGAGCTTCCCAAATCCCTAATGTGCCGGGTTCAGTGGTGGTATAACCATATTCATAAGCCAATACCGCTTCTTCTGATAACGCTGAATCATACACCTCAAAGGCGCCCTGATCAGGTGTAACATTCTGTAACGGCAAGTAAGTTGAACCATCGGTTTGATTATGCAACACCGCATGACGGTGGAAGAAAGTACCACGTCCACTGTCCTGTCCGACTAAGCGAATATGATTGCCGCGCTCTACTAAATCAGCATAAGCCAAAGATTCAGCAAAACCCCAATCCAGCAGCTTGTCGCCTTTGGCCATGGCTTGACGATCATCGTAGGCTTTTTTCACTCGGGAGTTGAGTATATGGCTGTCAGGGTAATGGCTGATTTTCTCCGCCAATTCCTTTAAATGCGCAACAGAAATGGTGGCATCATAACCAACATCCCAGTCATGGCCGATATAAGGTTTCCAGTCACCGGAGTGCTGAGTCACTTCACGCCATTCTTCGGTGGCACATTTACCGGCATCCAGTAAGTCACGGTAATCGCTATCAATGCCCTGAATCTCATCAAGGGTTAATGATTGTTCGGCCATCAACTGCTGGGCATAAATCGCTTTAGGCACTGGGTGTTTCTTGATTTTCTGATACATCAACGGTTGCGTTGCACTAGGCTCATCGGCTTCGTTATGGCCATGGCGGCGATAACAAACCAAATCGATCACCACATCACGTTTAAAGGTGTTACGATAGTCTACCGCGATGCGAGACACCAACGCCACGGCTTCAGGATCATCACCATTAACATGGAAAATCGGTGCCTGAACCATTTTAGCAATATCAGTACAATATTCGGTTGAACGGGTATCTTCTTGAACGGAGGTGGTAAAACCAATGCGGTTATTGATGACAATACGAATGGTACCGCCCACTTTAAAGGCCCGAACCTGACTGAGGTTAAAGGTTTCTTGTACCACACCTTGACCTGCAATCGCCGAATCACCATGAACTGTAATGGCCATGGCTTCATCGCCATTTTCACAGCCACGTCGGTCTAAACGTGCTCGTACAGAGCCCATGACCACGGGGTTAACAATTTCAAGGTGTGACGGGTTAAATGCCAGCGCCAAGTGAATATTTTTATCACCTGCGGCAAAATCGCAAGAGAATCCTTGGTGGTATTTAACATCACCAGAACCGAGGATTTCATCATGTTTACCGGCAAACTCATCAAACAATTCTGACGGGTTTTTACCAAGAATATTGACCAGCAAATTCAAACGACCACGGTGAGCCATGCCGATAACAATTTCTTCCTGGCCACCTTTAATGCCGGCATGCAGAATGATTTCTCGGATCATGGGGATAAAGCTGTCACCACCTTCGAGTGAGAAACGTTTGGCACCGGGAAATTTGGCACCGACGTATTTTTCAATGCCATCGGCAGAAGCCAAAGAGCGATAAATACGTTTTTTCTCATCTTTGCTGAATTTGGGTGTGCTTTGCACGGATTCGAGTTGTTTTTGAATCCAGCGCTTTTCCTCGGTTGAGATGATATGCATATATTCAGCACCGATAGAACCGCAATACGTGCGTTTCAATGCTTTAAAGATGTCACCGAGGCGCATTCTGTCCTGACCAACCGCAAATGAACCGACATTAAATTCGGTATCAAAATCGGCTTCACTGAGACTATGGTGTGCCAGCGTCAAGTCAGAGACTTCTTCTCGCTCCCACATACCCAATGGATCAAGGTTGGCATTTTGATGACCACGGAAGCGATAGGAGTTGATCAGCTGTAGTACTCTGACCTGCTCCGCGCCATGGGCTTCTTTGCCACTACCTTGGGCAATGGTGACTGCCCGGTGTTTATTTCTGGCGAGTTGAACAAATTCATTTCGCACATCTGAATGTTTGGTTTCGACGGTAACGCCGTTTACGACGGGAAGTTGCTCGAACAGCTGTTGCCATTCTTGTGATACCGTGCTGGCATCATCAAGATAGGATTCATATAATCCCTCGACGTAAGCCATGCTTCCACCATCAAGGTGCGAAGAGGCTATCCACTTTTCTAAGACGCTTTCATGCATTGATTGATCGCCCTCTCATTAGCGCAAATTACAAAAAACGTTAAACCGTTGATGAACAATGTTACCGCTGTCATTAGCCGTGACCACTGTCATCAACCGTTAATGGATTGCAGAGCAAAAAACACTTCGCAATCCTTCGGGGTAAAGTCTTATTGCCTGACCACTATATTCTATATTAGCTAACAGAATGGCTGACAACAAGAACACCTGAACCTCGGTGAATCGACTAAATCGCGCGATTCAGCAACATTGACTTAATATGGCCAATGGCTTTGGTTGGGTTCAGACTTTTCGGACAAACACTGACACAGTTCATGATGCCGTGACAACGGAAAACGCTAAAAGCATCATCCAAATCATCAAGACGCTCATCGGTGGCCGTATCACGCGTATCGGCTAAAAAGCGATAGGCGTGAAGCAAACCAGCAGGGCCAATAAACTTATCCGGATTCCACCAAAATGATGGACATGACGTTGAACAACAAGCACATAAAATACACTCATACAGACCATCAAGCTTCTCGCGATCTTCTGGAGATTGCAGATTCTCTCTGGCCGGTGGCGCAGCGTCATTGATCAAATAAGGTTTAACCTTTTCATACTGGGTGTAGAACTGGCTCATATCGATAACCAAATCACGGATAACCGGTAAACCAGGTAATGGACGGATCAGAATTTTGCCGCCTTTGGTATTTTTACGCAAATCAGATAACGGCGTGATACAAGCCAAGCCGTTTTTGCCATTCATATTGATACCGTCAGAGCCACACACCCCTTCACGGCAAGAACGGCGAAAAGACAAGGTCTTATCTTGCTCTTTAAGCATAATAAGCGCGTCCAATACCATCAGGTCTTGGCCTTCTTCCAGCTCAAGACTGAAGTCTTGCATTCTCGGCGTATCATCGACATCCGGATTGTAACGGTAAACAGAAAACGTTGTTTTCATTCCAAATGTTCCTTAGTAAGTTCTGGCGATAGGCGGGAACGCCTCGCGAGTTTTTGGTGACATATTGACAGCACGTTTGCTCATCGACTCAGTGCTTGGATTATAAACAGAATGGCATAACCAGTCTTTATCATCACGGTCAGGGAAGTCAAAACGACTGTGCGCACCACGACTTTCTTTACGATAGTTGGCGGCAACGGCAGTGGCATAAGCGGTTTCCATCAAATTGTCTAGTTCAAGACATTCGATGCGCTGGGTATTGAAGTCACTGCTCTTATCATCCAAACGGGCATGTTTTAAACGCTCGCGGATTTCTTTAAGCTCAGCCAAACCTGTCGCCATGGCATCGCCTTCACGGAAAACACCAAAATTAAGCTGCATACAGTTTTGTAAATCTTTGCGGATTTGCTCTGGATCTTCGCCTTGACCTGGGGTTGAGTTTTCCCAACGTTTCATCCGTGCCAATGAGACTTCCAAATCTGCCTCAGTGGCATCTTTGATGTCAGTGTCATCGTTTAACGTTTTGCCCAAATGCAGACCTACTGCACGGCCAAAGACCACCAAATCAAGCAGCGAGTTGCCACCAAGACGGTTAGCACCATGAACAGAAACACAGGCAATTTCGCCACAAGCAAACAAACCAGGCACAATATAATCATTGCCATCGGCATCAACGCCAACTGCCTGACCGTCAACATTGGTCGGCACGCCGCCCATCATGTAGTGACAAGTAGGAATAACAGGAATAGGTTCTTTAGAGGTATCAACGTGAGCAAAGGTTTGTGCCAATTCACCAACACCAGGTAACTGCTTATCAAGCACTTCTTTACCTAGGTGATCGAGTTTCAACTTAAGATGAACACCCCATGGGCCGTCAGTACAACCACGTCCTTCACGGATTTCAGTCATCATTGAACGGGCAACCACATCACGAGACGCCAAATCTTTGGCGTTAGGCGCATAACGTTCCATGAAACGTTCGCCATCTTTATTGAGTAAGTAACCGCCTTCACCACGACAACCTTCGGTGACCAGAACACCAGCACCGGCAATACCGGTCGGGTGGAACTGCCACATTTCGATGTCTTGAACTGGCACGCCTGCGCGTAATGCCATGCCCACACCGTCACCGGTGTTGATAAACGCGTTAGTGGTTGAAGCGTAGATACGACCCGCACCACCAGTGGCCAAAACGACGGCTTTAGATTTGAAATAAACCACTTCGCCGCTTTCGATGTCGATAGCAGTACAACCCACTACCGCACCATCTGCATTTTTAACCAAGTCAAGTGCATACCATTCGCTAAACACCTGAGTTTTGTTTTTAACATTTTGCTGATACAGCAAATGCAATAGCGCGTGACCAGTTCTGTCGGCCGCTGCCGCAGTACGGGCTGCTTGGCCGCCTTTGCCGAAATCTCTCGATTGGCCACCAAATGGACGCTGATAAATTTTGCCGTTTTCAAAACGCGAGAAAGGCAGGCCCATTTTTTCCAGTTCGATAACGGATTCAGGACCGGTTTTACACATGTATTCGATAGCGTCTTGGTCACCGATGAAATCGGAGCCTTTAACCGTATCGTACATATGCTCATGCCAGTGATCTTCGTGGGCATTACCTAAGGCAACGGTGATACCGCCCTGGGCAGATACCGTATGTGAACGGGTTGGAAATACTTTAGACAATAACGCACAAGACTTGCCAGACTCGGTAATTTGCAAAGCCGCGCGCATACCCGCACCACCAGCACCGATAACCACGGCATCAAATTCATGAACAGGAATACTCACTTACACACCCCACAAAACAAATAAACCCGCTGCCACGTAGACAAACGAAATAATACTGATGAAAAATTGCAAAACACCGCGAAGACGGGCGTTATGAATATAATCGGTGGCGACCTGCCACAAGCCGATACGGGCGTGAATAGAGACGCAACCCAGTGCCAGTAAAGTGAAGATTTTCATGCCCAGACCAGAGAACAACTCTTTCCAGATATGATAAGTGATGTCAGGTGTGGTGAGGAAAAAACCCATGATACACAAGATATAAGAGGTAAGAATCAGGCCAGTAGCCCGTAGGGAGATATAATCTTGAATACCGTTTCTTTTAAGTGAGGCTTGATTTACATCCATAACCATGCTCCTGCTGCAAGCGAAATAATGATCCAAAGAACCAGAATGAAATTGGCGCTGTTATTGCCAGACTCAAGCTCCTCAAGGTAGCCCAAGTCCATAATCATATGGCGAATACCGCCAATCATATGGTAGGACAAAACCACAAGGGTACCCCAGGCAATAAATTTTGCGATAAATGAGGTCATTAGATCACTGATAAGATTAAATCCTGCTTGTGAGCTTAAAGATTCCTGCCATGCCCATACCACAAAAGCCATAGCAAAAAACATTGCTACGCCTGTGACACGATGAAGGATTGAAGCTTTGGCTGACGCAGGCCAATCGAACGTTTTAAAATCAACGAGATTAACTGGTCTTTGTTTTTTCACGGTTTTGATGCCCATTTTGGCCTGATGGCCTAGTTGCTGTTATGTTTGTTATGCAAACAAACCACCAACAATCTTTACAATTAAGAAAGCGTTGATGTTTATTGACACGGTTAGATCATAATTACCGCCAGTTCTCAAACGCAGTTCGTACGAGGTTTGTCACACTAACCCACTATTATCCTAATAGAACGACTGTAAGCAGTGTCTCAGCATAGTTGACTTTGTTTAAAAATGGCAATTTTCTGCATTAAGCAGGCATAATATGCTTAAGGCGGACGTATTATATAGTTGCTGCTACCAATTTACAATAAGCGGTCTTTTGTTTATTTAGCCCCAAGACCGATGGATTTCTTATTTATTTCCAATTACTTATGGTTGTTTTTTGTACAAACCACTCTTATTTAAAACAGCGCTGTCATCATGTATTAGAAACATACCGATCAAAAACTCAGAATAGAGGGAAAAAAAGGCCAATCAACCGATTAATCTCGCTCAAAAGTGTTTTTTAAATTGACTTCCACCGGGTGGTTTACGGTAAAATAAGCCGCTGTGCATAATCATTCATAATTCATTACATCCTTTCTACCGCTTTGTGACTTGTTTAAAATTAAGTGAGAGTGATTAAGAGTAGCGACAGTGAGTAAAGCGGATACTAGAAAGCACGACAATAAATGAGGAGCAAGAACCGATGGCAGATAAGAAGGCAACCGTACATATTGATGGTATGGAGCCATTTGAACTTCCTATCCTGACAGGTACCATGGGTACTGATACAATCGATGTCAGAGCATTAGGCAAACACGGTTTTTATACCTACGACTCAGGTTTTATGGCCACAGCTTCATGTAAATCAGCCATAACCTTTATTGATGGCGGCAAAGGCGTTTTATTGCATCAAGGTTATGCCATTGATCAAATCGCCACCCAATCTAACTACCTCGAACTGTGTTATTTATTGCTGAACGGCAATTTACCGACAGAACAACAAGCCAAAGCATTTGAACATGAGATCACCCAACATACGATGGTGAATGAATCTTTGGGTCGTTTTTTCCATGGTTTCCAGCATGATGCTCATCCGATGGCGATGATGTGTGGTGTCGTTGGCGCAATGTCTTCTTTTTATCATTATGATTTGGACATTGAAGATCCTGAGCAAAGAGTTCGTAGTACTCACCGTTTGATTGCTAAATTACCGACCATTTCAGCGATGGCCTACAAATACAGCATTGGCCAACCCTTTGTTTATCCAAAGAACGATTTGTCATATGCCGAAAACTTCTTGCACATGATGTTTTCAGTACCAGCCGAAGAATATCCGGTAAGCCCGATTGTCACTAAGGCAATGGATCGTATTTTGATGTTACATGCCGATCACGAGCAAAATGCATCAACTTCAACGGTTCGTTTAGCGGGTTCATCTGGTGCTAACCCTTATGCGTGTATCGCAGCGGGTATCGCCTCTTTGTGGGGACCAGCGCATGGTGGGGCTAACGAAGCCTGCCTAGAAATGTTACAACAAATAGGCACCGTTGATCGTATCGACGAATTCGTCGCTAGAGCCAAAGACAAGAAAGACCCGTTCCGTCTGATGGGTTTCGGTCACCGTGTTTACAAAAACCACGATCCACGCGCCACGATTATGCGTGATACCTGTCATGAAGTACTGGCCGAGTTGCACCTTGAAGATCCATTGTTAGATATCGCCATGGAACTTGAAAAGATTGCCCTTAAAGACCCGTATTTCATCGAGAAAAAACTGTATCCGAACGTCGATTTTTACTCTGGTATTATCTTAAAAGCCATTGGTATTCCGATGAACATGTTCACTGTGATCTTCGCCATGGCACGTACCGTGGGTTGGATTTCGCATTGGGATGAAATGTTAAGTCAGCCAGGTCACAAAATTGGTCGTCCTCGTCAGTTGTATACTGGTGAAGCACAACGTGAATTTGTGCCTTTAGAAGACCGCGAATAAACATTTACGACTAACGGTTGTTTTTGTTAAAACCCATCCCGGGTGTTAATTCGGGGTGGGTTTTGTGGTTTTTGTGGTTTTTGGGGTTGTGAACACTCGCCTTTGCGCTCAAACTCATTGCGTAGCAGCATCATTTACCCTACAGTAAAGTGATAAACGACAAAAAGGAGCGGCTATGATTCAAACCACCTATACCGATGCAAACGCCAATCTTGATGCGTTATTAGATAAAGTCACCCTGAATCAAGAAACCGCGATAATCAGCCGTGAAAATAAAGAAGATGTCGCCATCATCCCCGCCTCGACGCTTAATGCGCTGATAGAAACCGTGCATTTATTGCGCTCGCCGCAAGATACCAAAGAGTTAACAGATGCATTGCAAAAGGCCAGAGAGGGTCAGCAGGTGCCTTAGATTATTGAAGAGTGATGAAAAGAAATTTTCCTTAAAGACTATTCAGGCCGCTGATTCGTGTTCAATATCCCAGCCAGGAAATACTAATACCGATGGATGGCATTGTAATGCCCGGGCAAGTACCTTAGCTCTTTCAACCCCTAATTTAACCCGATCATTTTCAATAGCAGAAAGTGTCGATTGAGGAATACCTGTGAGTTTTGCCAGTTCATTTTGACTGAATTCCTGAAGCTCTCTGATGATTTTAACCGACTCTCCCGCAGAAACATGCACCGTTGTTTTGGCTTTGATGAAATCTTTCATGTTATTTCCTCCTATAGTCATGAGCTGTGATGTTCATTACTTGTATTAATATTTGATTATTGACGACTTTATAAATCACTCTGTACTGTAAGTTTAACCTTGAAGAACGATAGCCTTTCCACTCCCCTTGAAGCGCTTCATCATGACTTTGCTGGATTATGGCAAAAGTATCAAAACCACTTTGATGAATTTTCGGATACCAGTAAAGACGATAGTGGCAAAACCAGTGTGAATACAGGTATTACCATACAAGATAACCGGGAGGTTTTTCATATTTTTGTTGATTTTTATGTTCAATCATAAAGATTGGATATTTAGTACCTACGAAGAAAAAGCAAAAAGCAAAAAGCAAAAAGGGCAAAGGGCAAAGGGCAAAGACGATCCCCCGTCTCTGCCCTTTCATCAATTTAATTCAGTGCTAATAAGTTGAATGTAATAAACCTAAGAAGCCTCAGGATCTATCCCAGCCTTACGCAGTAACTCAACCAGCTTTTCTTTCTCTTCCTCTGCTTTATCAGCCCTAGCAGCCTCAGCATCAGCTCTAACCTTGGCATCATCTGCCCTAGCAGCCTCGGCATCAGCCCTAACCTTCGCATCTTCCAATTCTTTCGCCACAGTCTTCTGTTCGCGAATAAAATTCTGCCTAGCCTGATATAAATGATAGGCTTCTTCTCGCTCGGAAAATTGTTCTAATATCTCCATAGCCTTCCTCATTTCAGGGCTATTTAAATTGCCCGGTAGTTTATCCCAATGCTCGGCTTCTTTAAAAAAGTATAACCACTCGTCTGCGGCCGCCAGTTTAATACCAACATCTGCTGGTTGCTGCCACTTCTTTAATTCTAGCACATGAATCGAGCAGTGGTCAGTCAATAGTTGCTGGTTTAGTTGATCAAAAAGTTGAAAATGATGGTGAAATGCCTCTGAGTCAGTGAATACATTCTCGGTTAATAACCAAATTGAAATCACAGGTTTCAAAGCAGGATAAAGCTGGCCGCTGCTTAATTGCTGCTGGTAAATATCACTCCATGTATAGGCCATTCGATTGCGCAAATAACCAGGTGTCGATAATTGCACTTCAATTTGATATACAGTACCTAATGCATCTTTGGCTTTGATATCAACAATGGTTAACTTGTCAGTAAGAAATTTCTTCTCATTATACGGGTTAGTGATGGTGACATCAGTAATGGGGATTGGTGGCGATAAAATGCCATTTAAAAAGTGAATAAGTAAACGTGTATTTTCTGTTGCACCTAAAATAGCTTTAAATACACAGTCGATGGTCGGATTGATTAAATGTTTCATCTGCTTAATTCCTTGACTCTATGGTTGATTGAAAAATTCCTGTTAGTCAGTTTCAATATAGCCAGGATACAAGATTATGCAAGGGCGTGTTAACGTTTCATATATAGTACTGGAGTGACTGAAAATGTCTCACTCAAGGCGCAACGATTGATGTTTAGTTGTTCTAAATGAGTGAGTTGCAACGCTGAGTGAGGCTTTTTCAGCCACTCCCCGAA
>JBLGCB010000210.1:0-11172 GCA_047617105.1 Phenylobacterium sp.
GACTTTCACAATAATTGTGGATATTGCGGCACAGCAATACCGACGCCTATACGACCTGATGAACGAGAGTCAGTGGTGGGAAAAGGTGATGTTGATCATTTTCTACCTAAATCCATTTTTCCGGAATTAGTGTATGAGTGGTCCAATTACATCTGGTGCTGTAAGGCCTGTAATCAGCATAAGCGGGAGTTTCACAGTGACCAATACCCGCTGTTAGATCCTTGTTGTGAAGTGGATTGTGGTGCACTGGTGTTTGTCGAAGATACCGGACGTTATGTTTTAAAGGAGCCATTATCGGGTGAGTTATACTGGCTAAAACGGTTGGAGAATTCTGTACAAAAAACGCTATTTAATACCACTGAGTTTTGTGACAACCGCCGTGATAGTATCAGCGCTTTGCGTGGTGGTTTTAAATCCGTAGAGTTAAACATCAATCGAATGAGACAATTAGAAGGTCTACGTAATATCCCTCAAAATGTTTTGGACGGACTACAACAGCAGATTGATGATGAACTCTCTGACATCAGGCAACAAATGGATAATATTGAGTTTTATCTGCTTAAACAAGCCAAACGGCAACAGTATTATCAACAATATCCATTAGCTGCTGAGCTTTTAAATCCTCTTTTAACTTAAGCACTTGTCACTCTAAAAACGGGCCCAGAAAGCCTCAACATTGGTTTTGAAAATGTCTTTGGCTGAAAGGTCATCCACTTTCGATATAATTTGTTTTGTTTCCAAGAAATTTATTAGAGCCTCAGCAACAGACTGCGCCTGTTTATCAATAACAGACCTGTCGATACCAGCTAATAGAAACCACAGAATATAAAAAGGGTTTAGTATACGGGCTTGGTTTTTAATCCCTAAAAGTCTGTTAAGTGATTGTTGTAACGTACTGTCATCACCATGCTTTATGTTTTCAAGGTTTCGGACAAGCACTTCAACTTTTTGAATAAAAGCATTAACATTTTCAATACAAGCTAGCATTGTATCACGCTTATTCATATCTTGTTGTCTGGTAGAGGTCATTAACCATTCAGTAATTAAAAGTTTGGGCAAACGAAATGTCAAAGGTTTGGGTGCCCAGTTAGAAATGCTGACATTATCAAATACCTTTTTGAGGCCTTGATCTTTATGTAATGTAAAACTTAAATAAGCAAAAACACTCAATAGCTCTTGATTGTCCATGCGTTTGTTGTTTTTTCGATAATAAAACCATGTTTCATACCTCTGTGTTATTGTCTGAATGGCCTCAATCACATCACGATGTGCATAAGAGTTCCACATTTCAAAAGTATGTTCTTTCACTGGGTAAGGTTTGTTATTTAAGCGTATAAATAAATCAATAGGGTCAAAGGCCTTGTTGAGGGTTTCGTCGATGTATACCACAGATAATTCGAAATCTAGAATACGATCCTGTAATTCTTCCGGCAACTCGGTAAATTTGAAACCTGCTAATTCTTTTAACACCCGAATATTTTTAAATAGTTTATAGTGCGGCTTTTTCGACCAATTTTCCCTGTTGTTCTCATCTTTATAGGTTTGACCAATAAATCCCAAAATAGACAACAAACGCTGTTGTCCATCCACCACTTCACAGACGCCATTTTCACGACGATAGATGAAGATCGTGGGTAAGGGAATACCCAATAACATACTTTCAATAATACCAGAGGCTTTATTGATATTAATCACTTCTTGACGCTGATATGCCGGGCGGATTAGAAAGCGGTTTTGGGCCATATCTTGAACCAAATCTTCAATGGTTTTGGTCACCGCATCAGGGCGATTTAATCGCATACTGGCTAGTTGGTGAATTGAATCTTTAACATCAGTCTGTCGGGCATCATTTTCACCTTCTAGACTGTTTCTTAGGTAATTATCAAAGTCGACTGATTCAAGACTCTGTCGTTTAAGCTCCTGTTCACAAAACTTTGCAAGGCATTGAAAAAGCTGATTGATGAGATTTGAAAAAGAACGATTGTCACTGATGAAAATATTCAGGTTATCATTAATAAAGACAATTAGATTGTCAATGGCTTGTTGGTTTACAAATACCTTAATATCAATGTTATTTTGTTCCAACACCACTAAAGCCCAGTACAATCCCTGATAAATCAACCACTGATCTTGCTCTAATCCAATAAAAATCCGTTCAAGCAACTTCACTTTCTCAATAAATGCCTGTAGGATTTTGTCTTTATCCTCAGCCCGCTCAATATATAACTCATATAGCCATTCCACAGTATCTCGCCTATTTTTGCCATATGCATAAATATTGATTGGAAAATGGTTGAGGACCAGTAATTCACGAATTTTCGCCTGACATTCTGAATCTGTGGGGGGAGTGGAAGCGCGTTGGTTAAAAAATACTCGTTTAAATTGCTGTAACCAGGGGGGATCATCATTAAATTCAGCAACGACTATTTTGGTAAACTCATCTTCCATATGTGTGGCGCTTTGTACTTCCAATGTTTTTAATGGTTCAATACCGGAATTAAAACGCCAGTAAATTTCCTTCTTGATCATATCTTCCAGTTCGTCTGGGTAGGAATGGTCCCCAATCATTGAAAACTCAATGATTCGAATGGTGGTATCAAAAAACAGCCGTTGAAATTCTGGGTTAAGATGTTGAAAATTGAGTCCCTGAAGCTCACTTAAATTGCGTAAGCCTTTTTTGCTGAGTTTAAACTCTCCTTCAAAAAAACGTTTTAGCGTTTCATAGCGTTGACGGCCATCAATCACTTCGTAGGTTTTCTTATTATTGGCTGGAATAAACATGATCAGAGGTGGTACTTCAATGCCCAGCAAGATGCTTTCGATAAAAAAGGTCGCTTTATCGTTATCCCAAACGTAATTCCGTTGATAATAGGCTGCATAATCAATGGTTTTACGCTTACTTTGCAGCAAAGTACTGATGCTTTTGCTTAATGGGCGAGCATTTAAGTGCTTATCAAGCGCATGTCGCAAGTCGATAGTTTGATCAGGCGCTTTAGTCATTTAATCTCTTAAGTCGGTGGTTACAAAAACTAAAGGCATGTTATGAGAGCAGACGTTAAAAGGCAATGGGCACAGGCAGAATAAAGGTCATTTTTGTGCAAATACAGACTCAGAGTTTTTGGACAGGTCAGAAAAGGGGGCGGTGTTGGTTGGTGGGCATGAAAAGATTGCCCACCTTACCAAGCTCTGTTACGATCCCCAGTCATTTTTTATAGCGGTGTGGTCTGGTATTTTGACGGTAGAACTTTTAACAACAGGACAGTTATTTAAGCAACTTGATTCTTGCTGGGGCGTGCAGCGGGGCGGCTTTGTACGCCGTATCAACGGGGCGAAAAAAATCAAGGACGAGGCCAAGCAACAACAGTCGCTGGCTAAGATTGACGCCGATATGCAGCGCTCCATCACCAAACGTCAGCAACGCCTCGATAACCGCCCTGATATCGAATACCCCGAAAACCTGCCTGTCAGCCAGAAAAAAGATCAGATTGCCCAAGCGATTTTAGAAAACCAAGTGGTGATCATCGCAGGCGAAACCGGCTCAGGTAAAACCACTCAGATCCCCAAGATTTGCATGGACCTAGGTTTAGGCGTCGACCGCTACATCGGCCATACCCAGCCTAGGCGATTGGCCGCCCGCACCGTCGCCACCCGTATCGCCGAAGAACTCAAGTCGCCACTGGGCGAAGCGGTCGGTTTTAAAATTCGTTTTAGCGATAACGTCGGTGACGGTTCGTATATCAAACTGATGACCGACGGTATTTTATTGGCCGAGGTGATCAACGACCGCAATTTAAGCCAATACGACACCATCATCATTGATGAAGCTCATGAACGCAGTCTCAACATCGATTTTTTGCTCGGTTATTTCAAACAGCTGCTACCGAAAAGACCAGACCTGAAACTGATCATCACTTCGGCGACCATCGATCCACAACGCTTTTCTAGCCATTTCAGCGATGCGCCGATTATTGAAGTCTCTGGCCGCACCTTCCCTGTTGAGGTGAGATACCGCCCCATCAACGATGATGACGGTAGCAATGACAGAGATCAGCTCCAAGCGATTTTTGATGCGGTTGATGAACTGTGCCGCATCGGTTTGGGTGATATTCTAATTTTTATGAATGGTGAACGCGAGATTCGTGATACCGCCGATGCGCTCGAAAAACGCAATCTAAGAGATACCACGGTCTTGCCGCTGTATGCTAGGTTATCGGCCGAAGAGCAAAATCGGGTATTTAAAACCCACCGAGGTCGCCGTATTGTGCTGGCCACCAACGTTGCCGAAACCTCTTTGACCATTCCGGGGATTAAATATGTGATTGACCCCGGTACTGCGCGTATTTCTCGCTACAGTTTCAGAACCAAAGTTCAGCGCCTGCCCATTGAAGCCATTTCACAAGCCAGCGCCAATCAGCGTAAAGGCCGTTGTGGTCGAGTTTCTGAAGGGATTTGTATTCGTTTGTTTAGCGAAGACGATTTTATCAATCGCCCTGAGTTCACTGACCCAGAAATTCTGCGCACCAATCTGGCCTCGGTTATTCTGCAAATGATGGCGTTGAAACTGGGCGACATTAGCGATTTTCCTTTTGTTGAGGCACCGGACCAACGCAATATTAATGATGGTTTACGCCTGCTCGAAGAAATCGGTGCTGTCGAGACGGCATCAGCCAGTAAAGGTAAAAAGGCAAGCCTTGATCAATCGCCGAGATTATCCGATATAGGGCGTAAAATCTCCCGCTTACCAGTTGATCCACGGCTTGGTCGTATGGTGATCCAGGCGGCCCAAGATGGATGTTTGCATGAAGTGATGGTGGTCACCGCTGCGTTGAGTATTCAAGATCCCCGTGAACGCCCCAGCGATGCCAAACAAAAGTCCGATGAATTACATGGTCGTTTTGCCGACAAACAAAGTGATTTTATCACCTTTATTAATTTATGGAATCACATCAAAACTCAGCAGCGTGAACTGTCGAACTCACAATTTCGTAAACTATGCCGCAAAGAATTCCTCGCTTATATGCGGGTGCGCGAATGGCAGGATATCTACACCCAACTGGCTCAGGTAGTGAAAGAACTCAGTTACACCATCAATCAACAAGAAGCCGATTATCAAACCGTGCATACCGCATTGGCCACGGGGTTGCTCAGCCACATTGGTTTTAAAAATGAGAATAAAGAGTATCTTGGTGCCAGAAACTCTAAGTTCTTCTTGTTTCCAGCCTCGGGGTTATATAAGAAAGCGCCTAAATGGCTGATGGCCGCAGAGCTGGTTGAAACCAGTCGCCTGTTTGGTCGTGTCGCAGCCAAAATTGAACCCGAATGGCTAGAACCCATTAGCCAGCATCTGATCAACCGCAGTTATTCAGAGGCCCATTGGGAGAAGAAACGTGGCTGTGTGATGGCCTATGAAAAACAGACCCTCTACGGTTTGACGCTGGTGCCCAAACGCAGTGTGATGTATCAAAAAATTGCGGTTGATGAATGTCGTGATATCTTTATCAGAGAAGCGCTGGTCAATCAGCAGGTGCAGTTTAAAGAACCGTTTTTGCAGAACAATCTGATGTTGGTGGAAGATATTCAGGTATTGGAAAACAAATCTCGTCGTCGCGATATTCTGGTCGACGAAGAAGATATCTTTGCGCTTTATCAGCAAAAAGTGCCTAAGGAAATCTGTAACGTCAATGATTTCACCCGTTGGTGGCGCAACAAGAAGAAAGAAGATTCGAGCTTTTTAAACTTCACCACTGAAGATTTGATGCAGCACGAAGCGCAGAATATTAACGCCAATATGTTCCCGGATATTTGGCGGCAGGGCGAGCTGATATTGCCATTAGAATACCACTTCGAACCCGCTGGTGATGTCGATGGCGTGGTGATTGTGGTGCCTTTGGCGTTGTTGAACCAAGTGGATAATGAGGGTTTTGACTGGCTGATCCCCGGTTTGCATCACGAATTGATTGTTGGGCTGATCCGCTCATTGCCCAAATCAACCCGGCGTAACTTTGTTCCGGCACCGCAATATGCCGATGCGGTATTGGGGTCTTTAGAACCGGGCAAAAGCGAATTTATCGAACAGGTGAGCAAGCAATTATTGCGCATGACCGGGGTTAGGGTAGACAGCGAAGACTGGAATCTTGACACCTTGCCCAAACATCTGCGCTTTGGTTTCAAAGTGGTCGATGAGGCCGACAAAGTGGTGGCGCAGGGTTATGACATTGATGCATTGAAAGATAAGTTGCAGGGCAAGGTCAAACAAACGCTGGTGGCAGTGGCCGAGAAGGGCATTGAACAAAAAGATATCACCGACTGGCATTTTAAGGATTTACCCGCTTCTTACACCCAAAAACGCGGCCAGTACGAAATCAAAGCGTATCCGGCGCTGGTGGCCCATCATTCGTCAGTGGCCATAGAGTTAGTCGATAGCGAAGAAGAGGCGTCAATTCGCTCTAAGGTGGGTTTGCGTAAGCTGATATTGCTGAATGTGCCGTCACCATTGAGTTATGTGCAAAAGAACCTGCCGAACAAGGCCAAACTGGGATTGTATTATAACCCGTTTGGTAAAATCGCCGATTTGGTTGATGACTGTATTAATTGTGCTGTCGACCACCTGCTGGGCAGTGTAGAGTTGGCCAGAAACCGTGATGATTATCTGGTGCAGCGAGATCGGGTGCGGGTAAAGCTTAACGATCAGGTGGTAGAAGTGGCCATTGTGGTCGAGCAGATTTTAGGCTTTGCCCATAAGGTCAATAAGCGCATGAAAGGCAAAATCAGTCTTGAATTTATCCAGGCGTTTGGTGATGTTAAACAGCAGTTATCGAGTCTGGTGTTTAAAGGGTTTGTTACTGATATTGGCTTTGACAAGTTACCAGACTTGATTCGCTATATGAAAGCGATAGAACGTCGACTCGAAAAGATGGCGATTGATCCCAATCGTGACAGGTTGAATTCGCTGGAGATTGGCAAACTGGATGCACGGTTAGCCAAACTCAACCAGGGCGCTCGGCTGACCTTGGCACAAAAGCAAACGCTAAATGATATCCGTTGGATGATTGAAGAGTTTCGGGTGTCGGTGTTTGCTCAGAATCTTGGCACGCCTTATCCTATTTCTGCTAAGCGGATTAATAATGCGTTTAAGGAGTATGAGAGTAATTAACCTGAGTTCGGCTTAACTAGGGTTTCGGCTTACGAAACTTCAATATATACCGGTCGGTCTTACGTCGGACTTTATTGTCAAAAATCGAAATATCACGAGGGTCGGTGCGATTTCTTAGTGCTTTGCTCTCATCCACCAGTTCAAAGCCAAGTTCGGTCAGTTCACTGGTCACTATGGTGGCCGAGAGGCGATGCCATTTGTCAGCCGCTTCTTTGCCGCTACCCCGGGGGGCAGCGTGATCGACAATGCCGAGAATGCCGCCGGGTTTAATCGCTTTAAACAGTTGGCCAATCAGGTTTTTGCGATCGCTGGCGGTGATAAGATTGGTGGCAGTGGTGACATATAAGTCATGGTAAATCAGTGCCACTAGGGTCATGTATAGCGTGTCTTTTTTTAGTTTGACATCTTTAGGGTGATTATAGTATTTTTCGACATTGGCCAGACGGCCTTTTAAAAAGCGGTCATTGATCGATTGGCCGACAAACTTGCGGTAACCATGGGAGTTGTGCGAAATCACTTTACCTGTGGGGCTGACGATATGAGACAACAACTCAGTGTAATAGCCTGAGGTGGCGTACACATCAAGCACCGTCATGCCGGGTTTAACGCCAAAAAAAGTCAATACTTCATAAGGTTTGCGGTTAACATCTCTTTTGACATCTTGGGTAGGACGGCTAGGGTTGTTGATGGCCGCATTAACGCTGGTGGCATTGGCACTAAAACCCGTAAAGGTGACAGACAAAGAACTGAGTAATAACAGCAGTGTTTTCAATTTCATATAGTGGGTATCCAGTGTTGATTGGTTGGTCAATCTGTTTGTCTTGTAAGACAGTTTAGGTGATTTCGCATTAGAATTCAAAATCCTGTCGTTTAATGGAAAATGCAGTTATAAAAAAAGCAACTGAACAGTGTGCTTAGATTTCGCATCAGAACAAGGCTTTTTCGCACGGAAAATAGGCGCATATAATCCTATGTAACTGTTTGAGTACGAAAATAACGCCGTTATGGTGCGAAAGATGAGTGCACTGAACAGTTACTAAAAATAAAAACCAAACCACTGATTTTTAGATCAAAATTGTACTATGCTTGGTTATGTTGTAGCTTATGTTAATTGTCACTTAAGCCGCTGTATCATTACAGTAAAGTTGAGGAAGTACTATGTTAAATCACGATGACAAACGGTCATTTTTTCGCATGATGGTCAATGCCGATTTAGAGTTGACCCTAGATGATTCAGAAGCGGGAAGAGTGATAGACGCCATCTGCCGCGATGTCAGCTCAACCGGCATGTCTGCCGAAGTTCAGGAACCCATCGAAGCAGGGGCTCGACTAAAAGCCAAACTGGCTTCCAGTAATCCCAGCGTACCAGCACTGTCAGCCGATGCTAGGGTGATCCGTTGCAGCCAAGAGTTTGACGATACCTATGTATTGGGCCTCGAATTTATTGAATTAAACTAACTTAGGTGTCGATAACGAGTTGATGCTTATTAGCCATTAACCCTGCAATGGGGAAAATGGCTTAACTGTTCAGCATTTAAGTCGGTGATGCGCCCGCCTCAATGTGTTTAATGACCTGTTTAATCCGCTCGGCAATTTTTTTAAAAGTATTTCCTTTCCAGTGAACCAATAATGGCAGGTAACGTGCGTGGCCAGATTGTTCAATTTTATCCAATAACAGCAACACTAGGTCTCTGCTTTTCTCATTTAAATAAGTCATATCGGGAAAACTCTCGCCACTGGCCAGCAATTGATCCAACTCAACCAGTAATTCTGTGGCATATGTCTGCTTTTCAATTGCCCAGCCTTTTTTGGTATAGACCAATAAAGGCAGGCGATAGTCATATTCAATATCAAGATAGTCATTGAGAATAAGCCAATCGACCTTGTTCTGAATCTCTTTCAATGGTTGTTTTTTATAATAGCCATACACCGGAGAGGTGTTGAGTTGGTGCTCCATGACCCGCTTTTCTTTCGAGCCTTTAAGCACCTTGGTCAGCAATGAGCGGCCACCAGACATGATCAAGTCGTCGGCACCACGTAATATTGCGGCAATTTCTTTACCAGGTAAGTGAGTGATGTCACCCGCATCTAGGTTTACCTGTACCCGGTTTACTTTTCTGGTCATATTATCAGTCTTTTGTGGTTGGTTATTGTGAGCGTTGAAGTTTAATTTATAGCAGCTGTGGTGTATTTTGCCAGGCGAAGATAAACATCTGATTTATTTTTAAGCTATGGTGAATTATTGCTTGTTATATTTTTACATAAAATGCGATAATCACACCGATTTTAATTTAGGTAAAATGTATGGAACCTTCATCGCAAGAACATCGTCATGATGCTGATAAATCTGACGAAGCAGCTACTAATCAAACTCAGTCTGAATCCTTTACAGAACCGACGTCGGGGAGTTTTTCTGCTGAATTTGAGTTACATCACCGAGAGTTGGACTTGATTGAAATACAACGAGATAAAACTCGTTTGTTTGATCCGGCTGGCGTGTATCAGTTTCGGCATATCGCGCTTGGTTTATCGCAGTTATTTTTGCATCTAGTGTCGCTAATAATTTCTTCGGTATGCATAGTTGCGATATTTTTTATAGCGCCTTTTTCTTCTTTGAATGAGGTTGAAGTAATTGGGGTTGGAATGGTACCTGATATTTCTTTGATTGATTATTTGTCAATGTTATTGGTTACTATCATTGCAATTCGTGGTTGCTTGGCATTATTTAAGCAAACAGGTGGCACTGGGATTAAACGCTATCGCTTGTCGATGTTGGCCAATTCAATGAACTTTGCAGTATCAGGTTTGATTAAATTGTTGGTTTATCTATTAGTTGCTCTGTGTTTATTTCTGATCAGCTTTGGAGGTGATGTTGAGGTTTCATTACTGAAGTTTTCTAATGGCGTAAATAGTGATGTTGCTTACGCAATAATCTCACTGATTGAAGTGTTTATTGTTTATCACGCTTTTCGTTTTTGTCGCAAGGAGTTCAGTCAATGAGAATGTTATTCCTGTTATTTCTGATGGTTTCTTGCCAGAGTGTGGCTAAAGAAGCGTTGGTGAAAAGTTGCCAGCATTTGCAGTCTGCAACTAAAGCCACTTTTGTTCTGTTTAGCAAAAAAGAATTAATTGAATTGGGCAAGTGCACAGGCGTCGATCTCATTAAAAAAGGCCAAATGAAAGCTTTGGAATTGGCGTGTGGCGAAGTGACGGAAAATAAGGCAAGCCCGTTGGGCATTGCGAGTTTGAGCATGGTGGAGGCGATACAAATTGGTCAATGTATGGGGGTGATAAATTATATTTATGATCATTATCATGGTGAATCTGTTGAGTCGAATCGAAATAGAACTTATCAATGTCGTCGCGATACAATAGAGGCCGCTGAGATACTGTCTATCAGTGAGTCAATCAACACACGTGATGAGGCCCGGGCTAAATTGTGCACAAAACAGCGTCGGGGTTATTAAATGACAGATAATACTGAAGACTTTTCAATTGGCGAATACGCTAAGCGTTTCTTGGCGTTAGAAGATACCGCATTGCCAACAAAAATCCATAATGCATTGCAGAGTATCTTTACCAAAGACGGTGGTGATAAAACGAAATACCAAAAAGAGGTTGTCATTTCAACGCAGGTTGTAGAGCACCAGAAACACTATGTTATTAAGGGTCAAAGCAATGCCATTTATAATGCTTTGGTATTGTTTTACCTACTTGGTACGGGTGAAACCAAAAAACTGCTCCATCATTTTCATGAGGTACGAAAGTTAAACAAAAAACCTGACTTTTCAATCTTACGCAAACAATCCGATCAGCAGTATCTGGAGTTTTTTTGTCTCGGTGTACAAAGAAAAAAGATTGAACAAATAGAACAATGTCTAGAATCTTCTGACTTTGATTTGTTTCGCCAAAAATTGCCGTCACCATTTTTTGGCGGCTTACAAGATTCTTATGACATAACCCCATTGCTGAAATTATATGACAACAAAATTCCCTGGCAAGACTATATGTCGAGATAT
>JBLGCB010000211.1:0-11125 GCA_047617105.1 Phenylobacterium sp.
CGTTATGGAGCGAAAGATAAGTGTTCTGCGTTCAGCGTGCTTAGATTTCGTTTCAGAACAAGGCATTGTCGCACGGAAAATAGGCGCATATAGGATATATGCAACTGTTTGAGTAAGACAATAACGCCGTTATGGAGCGAAAGATAAGTGCGCTTAGGTGGTGTTCAGTTTGGGTTCACTTTGACTGCTTATACTTACGCTATACACTTAAAGCAGGATTTTTAACATGAACAACAAAACCGCACAACTCATCACCTTTCTTCTTTTTAGCATCTATATGACTGGCTGCTCTGCAATCTATACCAAAATGGCCAAAAATGATTTGGTCAGCAAAACCAAGATGAGCAAAACCATCTTTCTCGATCCCGTATCGCCAGAAAAACGCATCGTATTTTTGCAAATCCGCAATACCTCAGACCAACCGGCTTTTGCCCTTGAAGAGCAAATTAAAGGCAAGCTGCTCAAACGTGGTTATATGGTCACCGATGACCCTGAAAAAGCCAGCTACTGGTTACAAGCCAATGTCCGCAAAGTAGTCGAGGATGATGGTGAATATGGCGAGGTCGCACTGGCCAAAGGCTTTGAAGGGGCCGTCACAGGTGGTTATATCGGCTCAGCCTTTGGCGATGGTAACGGCAAAATCGGCGCAGTGATCGCAGGCGCTCTGATTGGCATGGCCATTCAGGCCAACACCAAAGATGTTTATTACACCGCCGTCACCGATGTACTGGTTTCTGTTAGGGCCAGAGAAGGCGAAGTATTAACCACTAAAGAAAACAGCCGGGTGAATATGGGCAGTAGCGGCAGTCGCCGGGTCAGCAGCACAGGCACTACCGATATGAAGCAATACCAAACGCGTATCGTGTCAACCGCCAATAAAGTCAATCTTGAATATGATGAAGCCGCATTTACCCTGCGCACCGGATTAATCAATTCGATTTCAGGGATATTTTGAACCACTGGAACTTCGTTTTACGCTGCTCCTGTCTATGCAGGAGCACCAGCCCGGTTCATTTATGCTTCGTTCCGGGTTACCATAGTGCCACTTTTTGCCAACAAAGCTGAAATGGCCTGATTCGATGAATAAATGCCAACTTGTACAACTCATGCTTATCGCTCTGTTAATTGTCAGCGGTTGTAGCAACCAAACCACTGATCAGCCACCAACCCAGAGCCAGAGTCAAGCATCGTCCACCAATGCACAATTCGAACAGTTCAGCAGCCAATTCATGGCTGATTTTTGGGCGCAAAAGCCAGGTTGGGCACTGTCATTTGGTGTTCACAAGTATGATCACCTGCTGGTGATCCCCGACGAGCACAGTCGCATTAGCCGATTACAGTTTATCCATCGCCAACAACAGCGTTTGGCCGCGCTGCCCCTTGAATCACTGAATAATCAACAAAAAACTGACTATTACATCATTGATAACCTGCTGCAAAAAGAACGTTGGTCCATTGTCGACGCTAAAAATTATCAGTGGGATCCAGCGTTTTACAATGTGGCCAGAGGTTTTGCCGAAATCATAAACGGCAGCTATGACACCCTAGACAATCGACTTAACAGCTTTTTGCAACGGGCCGAATTTATCCCACAATACTATCAGGCGGCAAAAAATAATATCACCACCCCAACTTTAGAACATACCGAACTGGCGATATTGCAAAACCAGGGCACACTGAGCATTTTCTCTGATAATATACTGCAACAAATGCAAGATTCTGGCTTGTCAGGAGCGCAAAAGACCTTGTTCAAACAACGTTTCAGCGCAGCCAAAACCGCCATCAAGGATTATATTGATTTCTTAGCGCAACTCACTGAGCAACTAAAAAGCCAAGGCAACGCCCGTCCGTTTCGACTCCAAGAAGACCTTTACGAGCAAAAATTTGCCCTGTATATTCAATCACAATATAGCGCCAAAGAGGTTTTTCACAAAGCTCAAGCCGATTTACAAGCCGTGTCTGAGAAAATGACGGTGCTGACCAACCAACTATGGCCAAAATACTTTCCCAGCCAGCACCAGCCGCAGAACCCGAAACAAGCCACCAAACAACTGATTAAACACCTATCGGCAAACCATGTTAAACGTGAAGATTTTGTCGATGAAATACGCCAGCAAATTCCGGCGTTGGTAGACTTTGTTAATCAAAAAGACTTGCTCACCCTCAACCCGAATAAACCATTAGTGGTCAGAGAAACACCGCTGTATATGCGCGGCATTGCTGGTGCCTCAGTCAGCGCACCGGGACCTTTCGATAAACACGCCAATACCTACTACAATGTCACGCCACTGGACAATATGACCGCCGCAGGTGCCGAGAGTTATCTCAACGAATATAACCATTGGATGCTGCAAATTCTCAACATTCACGAAGCCATCCCCGGACATTATTCTCAATTGGTTTATGCCAATGAATCCCCCTCGTTGATTAAAAGCATTTTCGGCAATGGTGCCATGGTCGAAGGGTGGGCTGTTTATACTGAACGAATGATGCTCGAACAAGGTTATGGCGACTTCGAACCTGAGTTATGGCTGATGTATTATAAATGGAACCTTCGGGTGATCAGCAACACCATTTTAGACTATGGCGTACATGTCAACGGCATGACCAAGGCTGAGGCGCTTGATTTGCTGATGAATCAGGCCTTTCAAGAACAAGCCGAAGCACAGGGCAAATGGCGTCGGGTCACCCTAAGCCAAGTGCAACTGACCAGCTATTACGCAGGTTACCGAGAAATTTATGATTTTAGAGAAGAAATGAAAGCCAAAGCTGGAGCAGACTTTGATCTCAAAGCATTTCATGAGACGTTTTTAAGCTTTGGTAGCGCACCAGTTAAGTATATTAAGGCGTTGATGCGAAGTGATAAGTAGAGTCGTCTTGTTTGAGCAGACAATTACCCACCAGCTGTCAGCAAAGCCTGCTGAGCAGCAATCGACAGCGGTTGCAAAACCTCAGTAATTTGCGCCAGAGTATACGGCTGAGTATTGTTCAAGCTAGTTTGGTCTGGTTCGACAGGCAAAAACAAATCCTCTCCTCCACTGATGTTTTTCAGCCATAACGCCATAAAGTAGACATCATCACATTGCACCAATGCAATCTCATACTCGCTTTTTGTCACTTGATGGCACAGCTTTTGCGCCGCTTCAAGCGCTTTTCTGGTGCCCTCAGCGCGTGCGCCCTGATGCAATGCGGCCACCTTAGCCACTAGCCGCTGGGTTTTATTTCTCACCTCTGTCAGCTCGATCTCTGCGATTGCCTGCATGTCTTGATGCTTATCAAGCAGCAAATGACGCCAAAAACATCTGTTCAGATTGTCCAAAGGGGTACCAGCTACCAATTCTTTGAACGCCATATCGTAAATACGCAAAGGCTCACTGACAGTCAAAGTGCCCTTGATCACTTTGTTTTTTATCGAACTGTCAATTTTTCCCGAAGCAATTTTAACCAGATACTCAGCTATTGCTTGATGATTATTGGCCGGAAAATTATTGCTAAATATGATTGCCATAACGCCATCCACCTTCATTTGTCACGCCAGAATATACCGTTGCGGTATTTTCAGCTTACAATAATCCAGTTAAGGGGCAATAACACGGTCTAACCGCTGAACAACATCCATCAGAACAATTTCTGCAAGTATTATTATAACTCGCTGAACATAATTCATCTTTCGTTCAGTTTACCTGGTGTATTCTTAATCATAGCGTTGACACAGTAACTATGCAGCGTGCTGGATAGTTACAAAACACCAAGGATACCAACATGAAACTACGACAACTGATTTCCCTAATACCATTAACCATCGCTTTGATTGCCACGCCGTTGAGCGTGCAAGCCAAAGAACATAACGGTGAAAAGAAAAGCAGCCGACATGTGGTGGTCAATAACTCGAAGCACCATAATGGCCATAGCAACAAACACCACCGAACTCGCTCGCATAAGCGCAGTTACAACAATCATCATTCGTCTGGACATCACTCATATAAGCACCATTCCTACAAGCGCAGAAACAACAACCTAGCTTCAGCCATCGTGCTTGGCGCTGCTTTACACCATGGTTTTGGCATTCATGGCAGTCATTACAATGGTCATGCCTGGTGCCCTTCTCACCATCTGTACCATACCCATAACATCAGCTATCGCTATAACAACAACCATCATTATGATAATGGCCCTCGCAAGGTCGATAGCTACATCGAAGAAGATGAAGGCCGTTGTTTCAGAGTGACAGAGTATAACAATGGCGATGAGCGCAAAAAGCGGATTCGCGATCATCTTTGTGATGAGATGGGTTGGGAAGACGAGTAACTTTCAGCGCACTCATCCTTCGCACCATAACGGCGTTATTTTCGTACTCAAACAGTTACATATGACCTATATGCGCCTATTTTCCGTGCGAGAATGCCTTGTTTTGAAGCGAAATCTAAGCACGCTGAACAGTTACTAACTAAATCGGTGGGCACACAAAATATGCCCACCAAAGCTTCACAAATACACTTTCTACAACATCATACCTACTAGCAAATACAAAATAATCGTCGATATTCCGCCAAGTAAAGCATAAGGCAGCTGTGTTTTGACATGTTCGATATGATCACAACCACTGGCCAGCGACGCAACCACGGTAGTGTCTGAAATCGGCGAAGCATGGTCGCCAAAGATACCACCACCGAGCACCGCACCGACCAAAAATGCCGGCGGTAATCCGGTCGCCAATGAAGTGGGGATCGCAATCGGAATCAATATGGCAAAAGTGCTCCAAGACGAACCGGTCGCAAATGCCATCGCACTGGCGGTTAAAAAAATCAACGGCGCAATCAGCAATAACGGCAAATCGGTGCTTAATATACCACTGACATAAACCCCGGTACCAAACGCTTTAACCGCATCACCAAAGGCAAAAGAAAACACCAAAATGGCCACTACAGGAATCATCTTTTTAATCCCGCTATAACTGGCAGCCATCACTTGCTGTAGCGTCATCACCTTGGCCATCAACACCATTAACGTCAATAAAACCTGTGCACTTACCACCGCCCATAACACCGAAAAAGAACCTGAACCTTGGCGAATATCGCCATTGCCAGTCCACCACAACAAGGCAAAAGTGCCGACGATCATCAACAACAACGGCAATACAAAATAACGGGTTTTGGTGGCTTTATCTTCATTTTCGACCTCCTCAACGGCAGGTGTTCCCTGCTCTGCGGTATTGGCCAACGCAGCCTGCTCAGCGCGTTTCAATGGGCCAAATACCCTGCCTGAAACCGCAGTATAATAAGCCAACGCCACCGCAATCAAGGCATAAAAGTTATAGCCGATGGTGTCAATCAGAATACTCACGCCGTTGTCGATATTCTGCTGCTCAATCAAACCGAGCACATAAGCCCCCCAACCATTGACTAAAACCAGCACACTGATTGGCGCGCAGGTTGAATCAATCAGATAAGCCAATCTGGCCCGACTCATATTAAAACGTTCGAACAAACGTTGACTTGCCATACCTGCGGTAAACAAACTCAGATTGGTATCGGTGAAAATCACCGAGCCGATGGTCGCGGGCACCATGGCCACTTTGGCGGGGGTATTCACCCAGTTGCGTCCAGTAATACGATTGACAAACGCGTTAATTCCACCGCTTTGCTTCATTAATTCGAGCAAAGCACCAATCAGCAGGCTATAAACAATGATCCGGAAATTGCCGGTACTGGTCACCGTTGCGAGCAAAACCTCTCCCATAGCCAAGATGCTGTTTAGTGGTTGATATCCAGTGGACAAAAAAGCGGTTAGCCACAAGCCGCAAAACAGAGCCAACAGCGCATTTTTACGCCATACAGCAATAACAATAGCGGCAATGGGTGGTACAACGGTGATTAAGGTAGGTTCAGACATAGCTTGATTTTCGCAGCAAAATTTTGCCACATTATGGCGTTATCCTTTACTATTAACAATCTTTTAACCATACTTTTGAAGTAACTGTTCAGCGCACTCATCTTTCACACCATAACGGCGTTATTTTCGTACTCAAACAGTTACATATGACTATATGCGCCTATTTTCCGTGCGAAAATGCCTTGTTCTGAAGCGAAATCTAAGCACGCTGAATAGTCACTTTTGAAGTAAGAAATACTTTACCTGTGGCGAGTTTTAGGCTACTGTATAACCATACACTAAAAAATTTCGACCCATGTTAACGCATGTTAGATTAAAGACTAGGCACAGGATGTACCGTCTTTTCAATTTATTGAAAAGTAAGTGAAGTTCCACTTGCTTGAACGTAACGATTTCCTGAAATCTTACATGGATGTAAGTTTAAGGACGATAAATAGGTAATATAATGGCTGTAGAAACCAGATACGTTGTCGTACGCGGGGGTAATGAGATCATGACATTTGCTGATAAAAAAGCCGCCGATGAACATGATCGAATGCTCGACATGGCAGACAACATTGCCCAATTATTCGAAGACTCGACCTTAGAGTTATCCGATAAAAGCCGTGAAGACATTGGCATTTACTTGGCGAAAAACCGCGAAGAAGTGTTGATTGCCCTACTCGCCAAAAAACGCCCTACACCCACAGCAGCTGAGGTTGCCGCGCAAAAAGCGGTAGAAGAAGAAAAAGCCACTGCATCTGAACCAGAAGCAAAAGCAGAACCTAAAGCTAAGCCAGAGGCAAAAGCCAAACCTGCGGCAAAACCCCGTAAAAAGAAAGCTGATGCGGTGAGCGAATAATCATGAAACCTATCCTGAACAAACCAGCCAAAAACAGACTAACCAGTTTTGCGGCTGCTTTACTGCCACTGTTGATGTCGCTGCCCACAGCAGCAGACACCAGTGCTTCAGGCCCCCAAACCGCCCCGACGACCCCGCCACCGGCTTGCCAAACCAAAGAATATCGTCAGTTTGATTTTTGGCTTGGCCAATGGCAAGTCAAAGATGGCAAAGGCAATATTGTCGGTCACAGTAAAATCACCTCAATCGTTAAAGGCTGTGCCATTTCAGAAAATTGGACCAGTGCTGGTGGCAACCATGGTGTCAGCTATAACTTTTACGACAACACGGTGAATCAATGGCATCAAACTTGGATTGACGTGCAAGGCAGTGCACTGTATCTCGATGGCAGCTTTGATCAGCAAAAAGCGGCAATGGTGCTAAGCGGCGAAACCATTAATGCAAAAGGGGTTAAAACCTTACAACGCATCAGCTGGTCTCAACTTGCTGACGCCAGCGTGAAACAGCACTGGCAAACTTCTACAGATGGCGGTAAAAACTGGGCCGATGCGTTTGTTGGCTATTACTTTAAGCAGGAAAATAAGTGATGATTGAATATCAAAACTATATTACGATTGAATCAGGTAAGCGGTCTGGAAAGCCATGCATAAGGGGTCTGCGGATCACCGTTTACGATGTTTTAAATATGTTGGCAGACGGCATGAGTTTTGAGGAGGTTATAGTCGACTTTCCTAAGCTTACCAAAGACGATATTCTGGCCTGTTTATCCTACGCCGCAGAGCGTGAACATAGACGTACATTACTAAGCGCATGAAATTGCTACTCGACAATAATCTGTCTCATCGCTTGGTCGCCAGAATCATTGATCTTTATCCCGAATCCAGTCATGTGATGACGGTAGGTTTAGACGAAGCCGAAGATGAGGAGATTTGGGATTACGCCAAAAAGAACGGTTTTACTATCGTCACAAAAGATGCTGATTATGACGACTTAAGTCTAGTTAAAGGCACCCCACCTAAAGTGATTTGGTTAAAAGTTGGCAATTGCCGGATCGCCACCATTGAATCAATGATTCGAAACAACGCCACTACATTAAATAATTTCATTGAAAGTGATGCCGGAATCATGGAAATCAGCCAACAGAAATAAACAGATAAAGAACTCACCTTGCCACTACCACCTTGCCAAACGTCCCTCTCGTTGAAGAGATCACATCACTCGTAACAATTTATTCGGTGAATTTTCTGCCAATTGTTAACAATTCTAGCTGAAATTGTTTACAATCTGCGCCAAATTAGTCATTCATGAGAATTCCGATGAAAAAATTTGTCCTTGCCCCTATTGCCCTGTCTTTGATGTTAATGGGGTGTACACATTCCCCAGCGGATCAAGCAAGTACTAATACAGCCGCTGCCGAACAGTCAGCCAAGCAGCCAAATATGCAAAACAACCCCTTCTTTAAGCCTTATGACACAGAATTCGGCATCGCGCCTTTTGCTAAAATCAAAAATAAACATTTTTTACCTGCTTTTACTCAGGGCATCAAAGAAACTCAGGATGATTTTAACCGTATCGCCAATAATTTAGAGGCTCCAAGCTTTAAAAACACCATTGAAGCGCTCGAAAACAGTGGCCAGTTATTAAACAAAGTCGGCAATGTCTTTTACAACCTAACAGGTTCGAATACTAACCCGACGTTACAAAAACTCAATGGCAAAATTTCGCCACAACTATCCGCCTTAAATGACGACATGGTATTAAACGACAAATTATTCCAGCGAGTCAAAAATGTTTATGATCATCGCCAGCACTATAACCTCAATACCGCACAAACCAAATTATTAACCGATACTTACCGCGCTTTTGTTCGTGGTGGTGCCAACCTCAATGACAGCCAAAAAGCCACCTTACGTGACTTGAACGGTCAATTATCAAGTCTAGCAATTAAATTTGGCGATAACTTACTGGCCGAAACCAATGACTTTAAACTGGTTGTCGACAATCCAAAAGATTTAGCCGGATTGCCATCAGGTGTTATCGCCACCGCCGCTGCCACCGCTAGCAAAAAGGGTCTTGAAGGAAAATGGGTATTTACCACCCAACGTCCGAGTTTCACCCCTTTTATGGCTTATGCCGACAACCGTGATTTGCGTAAGCAAATGCTTGAAGCGTACTCAACCCGTGCCAATCACGATAACGCCAATGACAACAAAAAAGTGATCAGCAAAATCGCTTCATTGCGTGCCCAGCGTGCTCAGTTACTCGGTTACCAATCTCACGCTCACTTTATTCTTGAGAACAATACCGCCAAAACGCCGCAAAACGTCTTTGGTTTGTTAAACAAAATCTGGCCAGCGGCGATCAAGCGAGCCAATAGTGAAATTGCCGACATGCAGGCAATGATTGATGCCCAGGGTGGCGGTTTTAAACTCGAAGCGTCAGACTGGTGGTATTATTCTGACAAAATTCGCAAAGCCAAATACAACCTTGATGAAGAAATGACTCGACCTTATTTCTCGCTAGAAAACACCATCAAAGGGGTATTTTACGCCACCGAACGCCTGTATGGATTAACGTTCAAAGAGCGCACCGATATCCCGACTTATCACGAAGACGTGCGAACCTTTGAAGTCTATGACAAAGACGGTTCATTGATGGGGTTATACCTAGCCGATTTTTACGTGCGAGATTCTAAGCGTGGCGGCGCATGGATGAACTCATTTAGAAAGCAATCTAAGGCATCGGGCAAAGACGTTAAACCTATCATCGTTAACGTATTGAACTTCCCTCGTCCGACTAAAGATGAGCCAACGTTACTGACATTTGACCAAGCCAGCACCTTGTTCCATGAGTTTGGTCATTCATTACACGGCTTATTATCAGATGGCTATTACACTTCTCAAACAGGCACATCCACACCACGAGATTTTGTTGAATTTCCATCGCAGGTGATGGAAAACTGGTTATTTGAGCCAGAAGTATTGGCGCAATTTGCCAAGCATTATCAAACTGGCGAAGTGATCCCGCAAGATTTGGTCAGCAAAATCCAAAAAGCCGCTCAATTCAATCAGGGATTTATCACCACAGAATACATGGCAGCGGCATTGCTGGATATGAGTTGGCACAGCATTACCGACACCAAAGAGATTGAAGATGTAAATGCGTTTGAAGACGCAGCGATGAAAAAAGCCGGATTGATCGGCGAAATCATTCCTCGTTATCGTTCAACTTACTTCTCACACATCTTTGCCGGAGGTTACTCTTCAGGTTATTACGCCTACATCTGGTCAGAAATTCTCGCTGCTGATGCGTATGCCGCGTTTAAAGAAACCGGCATCTTTGATCCGGCAACAGCAGATTCTTTTAGAACTCACATTTTATCAAAAGGTGGCACGGCCGACCCAATCGAACTGTACAAGCGTTTTCGTGGCCGCGAAGCTAAGATTGAGCCTTTGCTAGAGCAGCGTGGTTTGACCAATAACTAATCTCAAACAGGTTTAAATCTAAAAAGCTGGCTTATGCCAGCTTTTTTTATGGACATTAACTGACATTCTCTCTTGACACCCTAAATACGAATGACTATCATTTACATAACGCGTTCTTATTTACTTGAGGGATTAAGATGAACAATTCAATCCGGCATAGCCCCGCACAACAGATCTTGCGGTCAAACCCGGCTGATATCGACAATCAATTGATTCATCAGCTGTTACCACTATTTTTACCTATTTTACAAAGAAATAGCCACTGGAGTGTAGACCAGCAAGCCCTGCTGCCGGATATCATCAAACAATGTCACCACCTGCTAAACAGCGCCTCAACCGCCCCCGTAGAGGTTGAAAATATCGTACAACAACTCAGCTGGCAAGCCTGTCAATTAATCCCAGATAAACAGCCTGACAGCTTATTGATTTGTTATCAGTCACATAATCCCGTGGTGCTAATAAGGGCGTTAAATCATGCGGGGATCAACACTGTGTCAGTGTCTCTCAACGCCAATAGCCAAAGCTGGCAGCAAGCCATTACCAGCCTGTCAGGAGAGCACAAAACCGTATTGGCGCTATTTGATGATCACTATCCTGCGCCGCCATCAACCATGGCCACCGACCCACTGGGCACTCGTGCGTTATTGCATATTCAGCAATTGTTTGGCCATCTTGTGCAGCATCCGGCCATCAAAGTGTGGTTAGCGGTGCGTAATCTGCATTGTGACTGTGCAACATCAATCACCTTAACCTCACCAACCGCCCTGAGTGCGGCAGTTGTGTGGGGGGCAGCAAAATCGCTGACCCATGAATATGGCCAACAGTTCGCTGGCATTATCGACCTCAATGATGACGGTAACCAGCAGACCAATGATATTGTCAAATTGCTTTCAAGCAAATCATCGCC
>JBLGCB010000212.1:0-11119 GCA_047617105.1 Phenylobacterium sp.
AACGCACTGTATCAGCTGCTAAAATCAGTAATAAGTTGAAGATAAATTTTAACATGAATTGAGTAATTAATAGGAAATATGTATGAAAGTAACTAACATGAAAAAAGTTTTATTGGCCATCGGATTAGGTTTTGGTATCAGCGGTGCATTGTCTGGTGTAGCTAACGCATTCCCTGACTATGAAAGCTGTCTGCTATTAAAAGCACAATGTGAATCTGGCAACAGCAATTCATGCGGCTCTTATAACACTTACAAGTGTTTCGTAGTCACAGGTCCGCTGAATAACTAGTTATCGTCCAGAAACTCACATCCATGTGAGATTTCTGGAGGAAGCTGCGTTCAAGCAAGTGGAACTTCACTTACTTTTCAACGAGTTGAAAAGGCGGCACATCCGTGTACCGCATAGCCAGTGCCCTGAAACTGCGTTTCAAGACGGGCACTAACTAGTATTCAGCCCGAATGCACCTGCCTCGGTAGGTGCATTGCTACCCACCGTCAATTCTTAATCTTTGTGCCCTGTGAATTTTATTCCCAATCAAGCTGAAACATAAATGAACTAAAATGTAGTCTATTGTCTTTGATAAGATTGGCAGGTTCTGAAAGTTTCTGCGATTAACCTTCATCACCAGCATATCGTTAAGTGCGGTGACTGTGGCGGTTCTTGCTGTTCATCCCCACGCGTTGGTCATTACCTGCTATAGTCAAAGAATGATTAGATAATATCAACCATTACCAAGAATTGATGTTATTCTTGTAACTTGGATACGGAGGATAAATTATGCAATTAGATTTAGGTCAAGAACTTGAAACTTTCATCAACCATAAAGTTTCGACAGATATAACTTATAACAATGCCAGTGAATGGGTTAGGGAAGCCATCCGAGATAAAATCAGCAGTGATCGAGAATACCATGAAAAGCTTGAAGCCTTAAAAGCCGACATTGATATTGGTTTGAAGCAAATTGAAGCAGGCCAAATCGTTGAACTGAATTTTGATGAATTAATGAAGCAAACCGATTAATGACTGAAAAATTATACAAAGTATCCATAGAAGCACAAGCAGATCTGCTTGAAATTGCTTATTACACAAAACAGCAATGGGGAGTGACCCAAAAAAACAATTATCTTAAAGCCATAAGATCGATGTTTGATCGAATTACAGCCAACCCACAGCTTGGACGAGAACGCAAAGATCTCGCCAAAGGTTTACGGTCAATGCCAGCCAAAGACCATATTATTTTTTACCTTCCTAAATCAGAAAATGTCTATATTGTCAGAATCTTACACCGCCGCCGTGATCTCAGGAGAGTATTTTGATTGGCAGGTATTGCCAATAGTCAACATAGTTTGACCACACCTCTGTGACCAAGAAAATATTGCGGGCATCTATAAATGCCTTAATTTTGCAGGGGTTAAAATCTTCTCGCTGTCAGACTGAACTCAGCTCGCCACCTTGTTGTCCCGTGGGAGCAACCAACAACCCCTCATCGTACTGCTGTAACCACAAAAATGTTTGGGTATAGCTGCTGATAATATCAACCAAACCAGCACCAAACTCAGCATTGTACGGCAAAGCTGCGGCTCGTTTTACAAGGCGTAATGCCTTTTCCAACTCTATAGCGTTTTGCTCCAATCGTTGCTGATTAAGAGTGTAACCTTTCAACAGATGTTGTTTTAATAATTTGGTTGCCCAGATTCTAAAAGCTGTCGCTTTTTTTGAATTTACCCGATAGCCTAAAGATATAACAGCATCCAGGTTGTAATGTTTTATCTTTCGCTTAACTTGACGGGTGCCTTCTTGCCGAACTATTAAGGATTCCTTAATAGTTGCCTCCTCATCCAATTCACCCGTTGAGTAAATACTCCTTAAGTGAGTGTTAATATTTGCTACCGTGGTATCAAACAAATCTGCCATTTGTTGTTGATATAACCAAATACTGCCAGACTCTAAAGGAACATTTAAGGATATACTGCCATCTTTATTTTGATAAACTTGTAATTCATCCATACTATTTTTGACCTGTTTATCTGCTGCTCTTAATTGCTGTACCATGCAATCCAATACCAATCTTCATCTTCGATAAGGTTGCGTGCAACACCAAATTCTTTCCAAAACAGTTACCGGATTCTAGCAGATGAAACATAACTATTCTATCAGTATTTATAGACCATATTAGACTCATAATTACAAGTCTTAGAAAATTCTGACACAAGCAGGCGGGTCAAGCACCCTAACCCGCGCTCTGAATGGATTTTCAACGAAGTACCAGAACTGCGCATTATTGACCAAGAGCTATGGGACAAAGCCAAAGCACGACAGCGGGTTTTTCCGGTGCATGTGCCCGCCCACAAAAAGGCGTGGGGAACTCTCTAACAGTATATAACTGATTTATAAGGAAAAAAACAGCTAAGTTATTTCCACCGATTATACAGGGTACAAAACGAATTGTTAAAGATCGCTATCTCATTGTTTTTCAACAATAAAATATTCTAGCACTCAATGGCAATTACAATCTACCAACTTTACCCGACATTCCATCAATAATGTCATGTGCTTCACCCTTTTCTCGCCTTACGCTTAATTATCCGCCAACGCCTCAAGCTTAGCCTCTATTTCAGCTTTTTGGTGCTTTGCAGTCACCGACAACTTTAACGCTTCTAAAGCCAAACGATAGGCGGTATCAAATGCCTCAGCACTGTTGGTATTAATATGAGGTTGTACACCAACGCCCTCCCAATTGGTATTGGTCACAGGATTAACCGCTTTTGATATGGGGATCGCCGCTCGAAAACCATCACCCAGTTCAACATAAGCCCATGGGTTGGCCCCGCCTTTGGTGGATTCACCAATAATTGTTGCTCTTTTTAGATGCTTTAAATTATAAGCAAACTCCTCAGCCGCTGAAAAGGTTTTAGCGCTGGTGAGAATGTATAACGGTAACTTTGGCCTTCTCTCACCCTCAATATCATCAAATGTCCAAAACTGAGATGTTTGCCCTGTTTTTCTGGCATAAAAGCCATTCAAATGGGTTTTATTGGCAAAAAAATAGCTGCTAAGCAATTGGACCATTTGGGCACTGCCACCACCATTTTTTCTCAAATCAAAAATCAACGCATCAACGTCAGCGACAAAACCCATCACTTGCTCGACTTTCTTACGAGAATCACCATTAAGATCGTCAAATCCCCAAAAATCAATATAACCGACATTACCTTCTAATATCTCAATCTTGTTAAAACCAGAGTTCTTACGCTTAAGTTTGCTAAACCAACCTTCTTTGACGGCTTGCTTTTCAGGTGCTTTGCTCGGGTCTCGCCATTGCACCGCAAAATGTTTGTCATGCTTTTTTAACGCTTTTGATAATAATTGAGCAACCTCTGTTTTGTCAGCCAAGGTTTTGAATTGAGATTGGTGAGCAATGTCTTGCAAGCTTGATTTTATGGCACCAATTTTTTCAGTGAGTACATATTGATTGGTGATGGTGTCTTGCAGCGATGTTAATAATGACGACTTTTTCGGTGCTGTGATATCGCCACCCAATGCGGGTAACGACAATAATATAGAGATGACGATAATCAGTTTTTTCACAAGACTTCCTTTATTTAATACGGCTTCTATTGGCCGTTACTCTACCAGAAATAATAAAGTTAAACGCCCAAAATAACGAAAGCCCTAAAAAATAAATTTTTCAGGGCTCACGCTGAAACGTTAGTTTCAGTATTCAGATCATCATTACCGGACAAGGCCACGACCACAACGTGGTTATGGAACGTAGAAAGATTACTCTTTCCTCTGCTCAGACGTTCAAGAAGATAATGAAACATAACAACCCTCCCGTCAATGAAATTTTCAGGTAACTGTTCAGCACACTCATCTTTCGCACCATAACGGCGTTATTTTAGTACTCAAACAGTTACATATGATCTATATGCGCCTATTTTCCGTGCAAAAATGCCTTGTTCTGAAGCGAAATCTAAGCACGCTGAACAGTTACAGCCCCACACATTTTTACATCCCAAGACAATTTCAGACAAACTCACCACATAAACAGACAAGAATTTAGCGCACAATACGCCATACGCTACATTAGCAAAACCTAGGCAACACCTTAACTAAAACCTCAGACCCAAAACACGAGCAAGGACACAAATATGAAAACGCGATTAATCACCACCTTAGGTTTGTTTGCTTTATCACCGCTGGCCGGGGCGATTGCCGACGAACTGGCCCCTGCCCCGCTAAGCCAAGCACCCGCAATTGAAAAAATCACCGTCGAAGGTAAACGTAATCAAGCCAATAGCGAAATCAACTATGAAACTGAGCAATTGTTAAACATTGCTGGTATCGACAATGACCCACTCGGTGCGGTTTTTAGCCTGCCCGGCGTGGTTTATGCGGGCGGCGATGATGGCGGAGAACCCGCAATCAGAGGTTCTTCACCTGATGACAACGCCTTTTATATTGACGATATGCCAGCCAGTTATATCTTCCATTTGTTTGGCGACAGCATTTTTAATAAAAATGTGGTCCGCGATTTTGCCTTACACCCGGCAGCATTTAACAGCACTTATGGCAATGCCACTGGCGGGGTATTTGATGTGAAATTACGTGACCCGCGCAACCAAGACCTGAGCATCACCACCGATATCAGTTTGCTCAAAGCCGGGGTTATACTTGAAGGCGGTTTATCGCAAAATCAGGCATTTTACTTTTCATATCGACGCTCATTAATTCATTTGTTTTTACCCGAAGGCGAAGAAGACGAAGGTTATACCATCTTTAAAGCCCCGGTAAGCGACGATTATCAAGCCAAATACCAATGGCTGATTGGCGATAATCAAAAGCTAACGTTTACCGCCACTGGTGCCAGCGATGTTGGTGGCATCAATATTTCAGCGGCCTCAGAACAAGGTCGTGTCGACCCAGATGCTGTCGGTGATTTAAAAGTGAAAACCCAATTCGATAATCAAAGTTTGTCATGGCAGTACTTTGGTGATGATCAACAGCTATTTCACATTGCACTGGCCCACAACCTTGAAAAACAAAGTGAATATTTTGGCCAAGGCCAATTTATTCATAGTGAAGAAGATCAAACCACCTTGCGGTTATCGTATCAGCTTGAGTGGCTAGACAATCATCAACTGCAAGTGGGTGCCGACTTACAAAAAAACGACATCACTTATCGGTTTGATGCCATCCCATATTATTGCACCGATCACGATGCAGACTGCGAATCACGCAAAGGCGAACGCACACAAGACAGTGATACGCTGGCCAATAAAGATATCGCCATTTATGTCAATGACCGCTGGATGCCCAATGAACACTTTGAAGTCGCCATGGGTTTACGCGCCGAGCGCAACGACTACACCGACCAGCAATTCGTCCATCCGCGATTGGCCTTAAGCTGGTTCACCACCGAGCAATTAACCCTTAACACCAAAGTCGGCAGTTACAGCCGCTTTCCAGATGTTGACACGGTTTTAAGAAAAATCGGCAACCCCAACCTCGGCTCACCCAAAGCGACCCATTACTCGGTTGGTTTAGAATATGACCTCAACGAAGACTGGCAAACCTCGGTAGATGTTTATCACAAAGTATTGGCTGATTTGCCGCTGTCGATTGATGAAGAACAAGATGCCAGTTTATTGCGTTACACTGATGACTTATCAGGCACCGCCAAAGGGGTTGAATGGGTGGTGAGACGTAGCTTAAAAGATGGCTGGTACGGCTGGGCGTCGTTAAGTTGGTCAAAAAGTGACAGAACCAATGATATCAACAAAGTCACCACCGAGTATTACCTCGATACGCCATTATTGGCCAACGTGGTTGCCAACTATAAACTGAATGACCGCTGGGATTTTGGCCTGCGTTTTACCCTTAGAAGCGGGGCCAAATATACCCCAATCACAGGTCTGCGTGACAACCCCAATCACCCAGGCCATTTTCTGGCCAATTATGGTGATCTGAATTCAAAAACACTGCCTGTCTACCATCGCCTCGACTTGCAAGCCAACTATCACAGCACTTTATGGGGTTATGATGCGCAATGGACCTTTGCTACCATTAATACACTAGGGCGCAAAAATATCTCGGGTTTTTATTTTGCCCCGGATGGTAATGAAACCCAGACGGATTACAATATCGAAGGAGAAGAAGGGATCGGATTATTCCCTTCTGTCGGATTAAAAGTAACCTTTTAATCACGGTTTGAGTACCAAAATAACGCCGTTATGGGGCGAAAGATGAGTGTGATGAATGGTTACTTAATCAATTGTTCGATGCTGAAAGTTGCAGATACACAATCAACTGATATGCTTAAAGGATGTTGTCGCAAAAACTACAAACAAAGTTAACTATGAATAAACTTTACATTGTAACCATTTTACTCCCGATACTGGTCGCTATGCTGTGCTTTTCTCCTTTGGCTTACTCAGATGAGAAAACCAGCAGCAACACCAAAAGCAACAAAGCCAAAAGCAGCAAAGCCAACAAAGCCAAGATGCTCTTTGTCGCAGAAAACCTGCCACCCTTTCACTACCAAGATGCCAATAATCAACTAAAAGGTGCCTTGGTTGAAGTGATTCAGGCGCTGATCAATCAAACCTCACTGGATGCATCCATTGAACTGATGCCATTTGCCCGTGGTTATCACTTGGCGCAAAAGCAAGACAATGTTTTTTTGTTTTCGCTGTTAAGAACTCCAACCCGAGAACAAAAGTTTCAATGGGTCGGCCAAACCTATAAAACCCGGGCTTACTTGGTCGGACTCAAAAGTCGCAACGACATCCAAATACAGCACTTAAATGACGCGAAAATGTACCTCGTCGCCACCATTCGCGGTTATTATGCCGAAGACTTTTTAACCACTGCGGGTTTTACCACCAACAAAAACTTATCGCTGAGCGTCAAATATGACCGGATGTGGCCAATGTTGTTTAAAAAACGGATTGATTTAATCCTCACCAATGACATTGCCCTAGACCGTGAAATCAGCAGTATCGGCCTCGACCCTAGTGCTGTCAGGCGATATTTCGCCGTAGATGACTTTCCCAATCAACTGCATATCGCTACTGGCCTAACCACCAGCCATGCCACTGTCACCTTATTAAACCAGGCATTAAAAGACCTCAAACACAGTGGTGTTTATCAAACCATTATCAACCGATGGGGGTTATAAATAATGCCAATTTATCCACATACACTAAGCTTTAGTTACATTTATCTAATATTTATGAATAACAGGCAAAAACCCCATCAATATGGCTGAATTAAAACCATCCGACCTAACGCAACAGGCGCAAGTCAATCAGCTTGAACAACAAGTTAAACAGCTGACAGCGCAATTAGACACTCGCGATAAACAGCTGGTCGAAGCCAATCAACAATTACACCAGATGAACCTACAGGTCGAAGATAAAACCGCCGACTTGTTTATGCTTGAAGAACTGGGGCGCTATTTAACCTCTTCTTTGGCGCTTGATGAGGTGATTAGCAACGTTTATCACAGTTTCAGCGTCCTCGACACCGATGTCTTTTTACTGGGGCTGTTAAATCACGAAGACCACACCATTCACATGCCTTTTATTATGAATCAGCAGAAAAACCTGGCCACTGTCGATGTTAGCCTCAGTGATAACAATAGCCCTGCGGTATGGTGCATACTCAATAAAGCAGAACTGGTGATTTTTGAAGCCAAAGATCAGTTTAAATATTTCAATGATCCGATGATGTGTGTGTCGATAGCAGATGCAAAAATAGACTCCCCTGCGGCTGAGGAAATGAATAGCATTGTCTATCAACCCTTGATTGTCGGCGATAAAATTGTCGGTTGCCTGAGTGTGCAAAACCTCGAACCACACGCTTACAATGCTGATCAACTGGATATGATCCGCACCCTAGCCAGTTATTCAGCCATTGCCATCGCCAATGCCCAGGGTTATGAAACCCTAGTACAAACCCATCAGACCCTGATTAAAACCCAAAACCAGCTGTTACTGCAAGATAAAATGGCGTCGTTGGGTACATTAACCGCAGGTGTGGCCCATGAAATTAATAACCCGATTAACTTCACTCATATCAGTGCAGAAAGCCTGGCAGCCGACTTGGTACGCTTTGAGCAGTTTTTGATCACCCTGGCAGGCGATAATGCCGATCAGCACATTTTAGACAGTTTTAGTCGACGATTCGCATCGTTATTTGAACACATTAAAACCATAAAAACGGGCACCAACAGAGTCAGAACCATAGTTCAGAATTTGCGTGTGTTTACCAACTTAGATAAAAGCGAGGTCATGCCGATTGATATCAACCAATGCCTCAGTGCAACCATTGATCTGATCACCACCAAGTACTTCGGTATTGCGGTATTTTGCACAGACCTTCAGCCCATACCCGAGTTAATCTGCTATCCGGGCCAACTCAATCAAGCTTTTATGAATATCATCACCAATGCTGCCGATGCGATTAGCGAAAGACATCGCCAACAACTATCAGCACCAGTGGGGAAAATTGAAGTCAGCTGCCAATTGCAAAACCAAGTCATCATGATCAGCTTTAAAGACAATGGTTGTGGCATGAGTGAAACCTGCAAAAGCAGATTGTTCGACCCTTTTTATACCACCAAAGATGTCGGCCATGGCACCGGCCTTGGCATGACCATCGTGTTTGATATTATCAAAGACCATGGCGGTAGCATTGATATAGAATCTCGCGAAGGCGCGTATACCTTGGTTACCCTGAACTTGCCGCTTGAACACTGAGCCCCATAAAAAAAGGAACCCAAAGGTTCCTTTTTTAATCATTCAACCTTAGGTCAAAATCTTAGTTGTTGTAACCATAGTTGATGGTCAGGCCAGAAACGTTGCTGTAACCACGAACATCAATGTGCCATGTGCCAGCAGTTGGGTTAGCGAAAGTACAAGTCTCTTCGTTACCAGTGGCATATGGACGACAGTCATAGCTACTAGTCGTAGACTGTGAACCATATCGCATGTACAAATCAGCATCACCAGTACCACCAGTAATACTCACAGTCAGGTCAGTTGAACCCGCTGGTAAATCTAAAGTATAACGCTTCCACTTGCTGCGGTTAACGCTAACGTTCTCAACAGAACCGGTTACATCACCAACTCCACCGCCGCCACCTGTGCCGCCACAAGCTACGCCAACTGCTGCGAATGCTGCTGTTACGTCTGCAACAGTATAACCTTTGTCGCCCGCTGCGCTTTCAACACCACAAGCACCGGCGTCGAATGTGCTGCTGGCAGTCCAGTAAGCTTGATTAGCCAAAGCCATCGTGGCGAATGCTTTTTGTACATCCCAACCAGATGTAGTGGCTAACAGATAAAATGCTTTGTTGTAAACACCTGAGCTGTAATGAACATCCATTGAACTGGTAAAGTTACTGGCGTGGCCAATTGAGTTACCATCTTGAGTTGGATCGTCCATATAACGTAAAGCACCGTTACCTTTAAAGATTTGCTCACCAACCATCCAGTCGTTATTGCCATTCATGTAATACTCAGCCGCTTCACCCGCCATATCAGAGAAAGCTTCGTTCATGCCGCCTGACATACTTGAGTAAACCAAACCAGAGTTTTGTTCAGTGAAACCGTGGCTCACTTCGTGTGAAGAGACGTCAAGGCTAACCAGTGGATAGAAAGTATTCGCACCGTCACCAAAAGTCATGGCAGAACCATCCCAGAACGCATTTTCATAGCTGTTTGAGTAGTGAACTTTCATGGTCAACTGGAAGGTCAACGGGTTAGTACCAACATAAGCGTTGTACATGTTGAAGATAACGTTACCGAAGTAATGTGCATCATTCAGTGGCGCATAAGCACCATTGATGGATTTATGGGTGTTGTTAGTGCCAGCAAAAGAGTAAGCCGTGTTGCCTGAAGTGCCGTGGTTTAAATTAACCGTCTTAACGTTGGTATTGCTCATTACAGAGTTTGAACCACTGGTGCTCACGTCCATTGCGCTAAAATCAGTACCATAGTTATACTGACCTGTTTTAGTGTTACCACCTGGACCTGTTGCTGCCCCGTGCTGTAAGTTTTCATAAGAGTATACAGTTTCACCGGTCTGGGCATGAATAAAGAATACCGGACGTGATGGCTCACCACCGTTTTGCCCTTCAACAAGATAAGTCACGCGCTGAACCAAAGTAGGCTCGCCGTTAAGCATATAGATGAAAGTCTTTGCTTTTTTATTAGTAACATTGGCTTTAGGGTTAACGCTCAATACTCTGTCATTGTCTAAAGCAGCGGTCATGGCCATATCAGCAGAAATGCGTGCTTTAGTTGAAAAACGTTTGTTGTCTAGGTTAAGAACGTTGCCCTTAACGTTAGTGAGTACGCCCATTTCAGTTTTGGTCGCTGCTACACTGTGACCAAATACTGGAATACCGCGGTAATGCTGTTGGAAGCGAACTTTAGTCACACCGTTACCAGCATCGATGGTTTTAACGGCTTTCATTTGAGTGTCGCCAGCCAGACCCAATACTTGGTTGATGTTGTCAGAGCTAAAACCTTTGGCCATTAAAGACGCATCTTGGCTCGCAGAAGCGGCTTGAAGATTGGCGGCACTAGCTGACATAGTTAGTGCACAGGCTACTGCTGCACAGATTTTTGAGATATTTTGAATTTTCATGTGAGTTATTTTACTCTTGTTTTAGTTAGATATTATCGAACTTAATTCCCCTGTTAAGCGGGTTTAATTAAGTGCCTCGTTTCGTACTGCTATCTTTTTTTATTTTGTCTTGCATCAGTTATTTATTTAACAACTGCCTAACATGTCCTGGTTGTTTGTTCCTCCCTGCGCTTGACGAAATCGAATTTATAACAAATAAATTACAATTGCCACAATTATTTTAAATTATTTTCTGAAAAAGGGATTCCCCGAAACAAAACCGGTGATTGATTGATCTTGTTCAATGTTGAAGAAAAATCTTAATGCTTTTAATTTCAATAAGTTAAAACAAAAAAAACCAAGGATATTCAAAAACCACACTAAAAAAATGAATTTTACATATTGATAAATTATTTTTTGTGCCAATTATAGCGCTTACATAAATCATCTTTGGTGCCAGAAATTCAGTTAAATGGGCTTTTA
>JBLGCB010000213.1:0-11011 GCA_047617105.1 Phenylobacterium sp.
GAACAATGCTTTGCCTGTGGTGTTACAGCTATTACAGCCAGAAAAAGAGTCCACTGTCACGCTTAATAATGGCAAAGCCACAATGCCTGTTGAATTTGAGTTTCGCCATGTTTATAGCCGAGCTGTAGTTGCGCCGGATCAAGTTTTAAGCCCGGGTACCAATCTGGAAATATCCTTTCGCCCTGAGTTGGGCAAAGCACAAATCAAAGCCTTACCCAAAGCGGTGAGAACCACCTTACAAGTTAGCAACAATAAGCTACAGGGCGAATTGCTGATGGATTATGGTTCGCCTGGGCTGGCCGATATTTTTGCCCACAGAACCCTGCGCATTACCATACATGCACCAGCCAGTCCCTGGCAAGAGGGGGTGAATTATCTTGGTATTGATGGCAGCAAGCAATACTGGTTGAGCCAGCCCTTGCAGGCTAAAGAGAGTTGGTGGAGCCTGTGGCCCTGGGGGCTTGGCGCTGTATTGATACTGATTGCGGTTCTGTTATTGTTCGGTTTGCTTTTGTTGCCGGGGATTATTGGCCGTAGTGACAGAAGATACAAACGCAAACCTAGGCTGGTGTTTTCACCTCATAACTCATCCGGTTACAGCAAAGATATTCAGCTGGAAGGCGTAAGAAGTTCTCGAAAACCAGTGACAGTATTTCTTAGCAATGGTGATCCTTGGAAAATCAATAAATTAAAGATTAAACGACGGTATACAGTGGGTGCTTCGGTGGAGGTTGTGGTGACTTTTGAAGCAAAAAATCCGGAGAAAAAAGGTAAGAAAGGCAAGAAAGTGAAAATGGTGTTTAAAACAGCTGATGATCGTGGTAGCCATGATGCTCGCCATCGTATCAGTGGTCTGGATGCAAATGCAGGGGCTGATTTTGTCCTCTTTGCCGGTCGCACAGGCATCTAACACTTAATACTCAATGGGTTAACAAAAATAGTTAAAGGTGAAAAATATGCGCGGTTTATTTATAGGGATTGGCGGGACCGGCGATGAGGTTCTGACGCATTTAAAAGATAAAATTTATTCCAGTCTTGGTTATATTCCCGAGACGTTACAGTTTCGCTTATTTGATACCGAAGCGGAAGATTATCGCAAAAACAATGGCGCAAGACTCGGTGGTGATGATGCCGGAGCGGCGATTGGCCAAAATGAATATGTGCAGTTAAAAGATCACCCGCCAGGCAGTTTTTTGGAAACGATACGTGAAGCGACCGAACATCCGACTTCTGTGCCCCATGTATCTAATTGGTGTAAATCGGACTTGTTTTTGCAAAACCTGCCCGATGCTGATTTTAACTTGGTGCGTGGGGCAGGGCAGCATCGCCAGTTTGCCCGCATGGGGGTTTTTCTTAACCGTGACCGGATTATTAATAGTCTGCGTCATGCGATGGAAAAATGTCGCAGTGGCAGCAGTGGTGAAGGAGAAATACCGGTTTGGATATTAGGCTCTATTGCTGGTGGCACCGGGGCTGGATTATTTATGGATTTGGCTTTGCTGACTCGATGGCTAGGTGGTGATATGCGCCAGCATATGCGATTGATTGGCGGTGCCATATTGCCAGATGTTTATCGTGATGTCGGCATTGACTTAGCACGGGCCAACAGCGTGCTGCATGAACTGGAACGCTTTCAGGCACCTGTAGATACCACAGAAGCGGGTCGCAAGCAGGTGGACGGTAAAGCAAAGAATTATCGTTTTTCAGTGACTTATGATGCCACCATGAGTGTTGATTTGGAAACCAAACTGTTTGATAACCTGATTTTTTATAACCGTGAATGTAATACCGGGGTTGAGCGCAAATCTTACTTTTCTGAAATTGCCGATGGTTTAAATCTGTTGTTGGATGATTCTGCCGGTGATGAGTTGTTTCGTCAGTGGATCAACACAGTAGAAGGTTATGCCGCCTCTTTTAATACTTTCCGAGTTTTTCTGCCTGCCCGTTTGTATGCCCGCCAGTTTGTGTTGCAGGGGGCACTTGAGGTGGCCGTTGAAGGTTTATTGCCTCGCAACCCTGGCACTCAGGTGTTGGAGTTTGGCAGCGAGGATGATCGGAAGAATGAAGCACAGAAAATAGTCAAAGAAGAATTTTATCACTTATTCCAAGATTTACTGTCACCAAAAACTGATGATGAATTTGACAAATTATCCAAACTGATGACCTGCTCACATATTGTTAATCATATGCTCGGTTTTGCCAACCCGGCCAGTATTTTTGGCGAAGAGATTGGTGACAATATCAAACGTCAAGCGGGGCAGATGCATTGTAATATTTTTGCTGATATTGATAATTTTCGCAATGTTAAAGAAGACTTTGAAGATTCTAAAGAGCGAGTTGAAAAAGAGGTTTCCAATCACCGTACTAAATACTGGGGTGATGGTGAAACCAGCTTTAGAGTGTCATTAAAAGCCGTGCAGGGCATGATAGAAAATAAAATCAGGCAGTCGATTGACGAAAGTGCCAAAAAATATCTGTCGAGTCAGCGTATTGAGCAACAGGCATTGGGCAAGATGGTACGGGTATTTAATGGTATTAAAAATATCGTTCGCCAGGCCACTGATAATCTTAAACGTATCACCGCTGGGGATATTGCAGCCCGTGAGGCAGCGCTGGGCCAAGAAACGGATGCGTTAACCACTATGCGCGATACCAGTAAAAGCTTTATGGGACTCGGTGGTAAAGGGGCACTGGCAGACAAACAGGAAAGTTATCTGTCTGCCTGTGGTGAAGTGGAGTTTTCTAACCAGCGGGAAAAACTCAAACTCTTTATGTTTGAATTGCTCGAAATGGCCAATGTGCATTTAAATTATTGGCTGGATGGTATGCAGCACTGGCAAAAAACCATTGAGCATATCGCCAATGATGCCCAAAATGAAAACAACGAGATAGAACAACGACTGGAACGACAAACCAAAATTCAGTCAGCTTCTATGGGGTTAAACAATACCGTCGATATGAATGGCTATCGGGATTTCTTGCGACAAAAATGTGTGGTAAACCCGGATACTGGCGGTTCTTTTCTGACTGAATTACTCAGTGGTTTGTCGTGGAAACCCGGTGACAAACCGGAGGACCTGACCATTGAAGGTTGGCCGGATCAGGGCGATGTATTGGCCAAAGATTTTGCCGCGCTGTTGAGTGATTACCTCGAAAGTAAAATCAATCAACGCATGAGTGTGTTTGAAGGTATGAAATCCTATTTAGAGTGGTTGCGCGATGATAAACGTGATGATGTCAGAGAGTTGGCCAACAAGATGAGCGTGGTCTCCAAGCATTTTCTTGATAACAAGCTGGCATCCCCCTCCCGCCAACTGTTGTTTTTGTACGGTGATACCTGGACCTCTGAGGCAGGTAAGAATGAATTTACTGCGGTGTTTAATGCCCTAGAAGGGGATCCGAATTTTAACGGTAATAATATTCAACACAATCTCACTGATGCCAGTGGTGTTAACTTGTTTAAAGACAAGAACATCATGGCCATTTTGATGTCAGATTGTCAGATCCCCTATAAAAATATCCGTACCGTTGAGCGAATGCGTAATGCCTATTTTGATATGCGTGGCGATGAAGATCCGGCGTGGCGGGCATTGTGTTATCACCTGTATCGTTGTGACCAAGAAGCTTGGAAGCTTGAACATGACCGGGTGATTGAAACCGGAGAATCCCACTTTCCGACGATCCCCGGCACTTACAGCCGACTGTTGGATGATCCCAAACGTGTCAGCTTGTTTGTTAAAGCTTTTGTATGTGGGGTTGTGCGTCAGCACGTAGAGCCTGGCTGGGACAGCGAACTGTGGGTATGTGGTGAGACAGATGCTGAAGGAAAAGCGCTGGTGTTTCTTAACGACCCAGATGAAGATCGGGATTCTGGAGAACTTCTCCGCGCCTTTATTACCTTTATACAGGATAAAAAAGACCGTCGTATGGGGATCAGGCGTACCATCACCGACCAGCAGGTGAATCAGTGGATCCGCAGCAGCCTAGAGGCGACTTCGCAAACGGTGAAGCAGGCTGTTGAAGCGTTTATGGCGGATAACGCCAAATGGTTTGATGTCAGCCATATTGGAGAAGGTTCGGTGATTGAAGCGAATGACTTTTTGGCGCTGACATTTAACCACTACCTTAAACCGTTTTTAAAATAACGTGACGGCTTGCCTGTTGCCCTATTCAAGTGAAAGGATAATAACTTATGCCAAAACTCTTTCGCAATAGCCTGATGCTGATAAGCGCAGCAGCCTTAGTGTTGTTGCTGATGGCCGGTTATGTCAAATTGACCCAGTTTGAAGCGAACCGGACGGATGATCTGAGGTTAAGTGTGCCGGAGGATATTATCTGGCCATGGCAGCAGGCGGACTTATGGATTGATTATTCTGGTGCACAAGGGCAGCCTGTGGCAACAGTGCAACCACCGGGTGGGCTGGTATTTGTGATTGATACCTCGGGTTCAATGACTGCTGGAGATTTGAATGAGGCCAGACAGGCGATTGCCGAAATGCAATTGAATGTGGGTAATCAGGGAGGATTGCCGCCCATCGCTATTGTTAATTTTGCCGATATGGCAAAAGTGGAGTTGGGGTTTAGTCAGAATCCGGATGAATTAAGGCGGGCACTGAGTGCTATGGCGCGGGATGTCGGCGGAGGTACCCGCTTTATTGCCGGACTGGATGAAGCACTTAAAGTTCTGCAAGGCAGGCCTGATGCCACTGTGATTATGCTAACCGATGGTCATGCTGGCGAAAGTAAAGAGGCGTTACGTGACTATTATCGTCATACTTGGCAACCCCAAGGTTATTCCCTGTTTATGATTGGCATCGGTGCTGGTGGGGTTGATACCTCATATTTTCAGGAATTAACCGACGATCCCTCACAATTTATTTTGGCCGGACTCGACAGGGGCGCGATTGGTGAACATTTTGTTGAAACTGCGCGGCGGTTGGGCAATGTGCTAGGGCGAAATGGTCGCATTCAGCTGCATTTGGCGACACCTTTATGGGCATCAACTCAACCAGAGGAAGGCGAGTTGGCGACCCGACGTTATCTGACGGCCATTGACAGTGGTGATGGTAGCTATTTTTTACCCGTATTGTTTAAGCGTTCTTATGAGTGGGCGGTACGACTGGATCCAGAAATCGGCGGTATACTCACCACCGTTGCCGAGGCTCCACAGTTAACCTATGTCGATGAGTATGGTCAGACTCAGGAGATCAGTGGCGCTGTTGGGCCGAAAATTCTGGTTATTACCCTGTGGTTATTGTTGTTATTGTTGTTGCCATTATTAATTTACTGGTTACTGGCTCTGTGGTATTGGTTGAGCCGCAAAGCTCCCAAACCCTTGCCCGGAGGCATTACCCGGCGGCCAAATCTGGGTTTACCTCCGGTCAACCTGCCATTGCGACCTGTGGTGAATCAGCAATATATTTGCTGGACACCAACCTTGGTTATTGGCCTTGGTGGCAGCGGTCGTGAAGTGCTGACGCACTTAAAACAAAACTTGCGCGATAGCCTTGATGAGCCAGACAGCCGACCCGTATTACTGGCACTGGATGTGGCCAGAGATGAAGCCCCAACAGGAGATACCGGGGACGCTGGCGTACACCAAACACCGGGTTGTTTGTCTTCTTTGGACTCGCAGCAACGCTTTATTTTGCCAGTTAAATCCTGTGATCTGAGCACACTGGTGCACCAAAGCTTTGACAACGATGATCCGATGTCAGCGCTGGATTTATCGCCTTATAAAAACTTTACCAGCGACAGCCTGCAACTGGCTAAAGGTACTGATGGGCATAGAATCCTGGCCCGATTGGCACTGCTGAATGATTTATCGGCAGGTCACAACAGTGCTCTGTTGCAGCGGTTGCAACAGGCATTACAACAGTGGCGTGCCATTAAGCCACAACAGAGTGCTCGGCAAATTCAGATTGTCGCCAATGTTGATGGTGGTGTTGGTAGTGGTTGGCTGGTGGATATTCTGATTTTGTTACGGCGATTGGTAGCTGATGATCAGAGCAATGGTCAAGCGGTGGAAATTGCCGTGATATTACAAGGTCAGGAGAAAAGCCAAAGAGGCAATGTGGTGGGATTAAATGCGCCGGTATTATTTGCCGAACTGGACCGTCTCGCCTGTGCTGGTCAACACAAATTCAGGCATCAACTGAGCTCAGATGTCGGTGCTGATGCTAGTGTGCCTGGGCTTGATGGTTGGGTTGACAGTCGACCCCAAGATGCGGTTTATATTGTACCAACAACTGATGCGCAGCAGAACCCGGCGGTAGCCGATGTATTGAGCTTTTTATTGGATCAGCGGCGTAGAATCGAAGTTGCCCATAGTTTGCAAGGGATGCAAGGACAGGAAGTGGCCATAAGAACAGAGCAACACCGTGAATGTTATACCAAAGTGGCCGTGCAACAGGCTATTTATCCGAAAAGCTATTTTGAACAACTGCAAATTAACCGATTGCAACAGCTGATTATCAGTGATCAGGTATTGTTTACCGAGCTAGAATATCAGCAAGATAATATTATTTTTAAAGCCACTGAGATAACAGCAAATGTCTTGTTGGGCATGAATGAAACCGCTGAGGACAATACTTCAAGCAATACCTCATCCAACAACAATTCAACCGCCACCTATGGTCTACTGGTGGGTAATAATATCAGCGACAGCTGGCCGGACAGCCTGGCACAGGTTACAAGTGATCTGCAACAAACCCGTTTGCTACTGCTTGACAGTGCCAACAAACTGCTTGGTGAACGTAAACTGGGCTTATTTGGTTTACAACAGTGGATGAATGATTTTGCCCAACGCTTGATGCAAAACAGCAATGCCCTCACAGGCACTGAGCTGCTGGATGAATTGGCGTCACAGTTAATTGGAGTGGCGGATCAGGCTGTTGAGTGGATTAATCTGTTGGTGGGCAGCGATGGAACCAAAGCCAATGGTTTGTCGCCGCAACAGACAGCCCAAGGGTTGCTCATCACCGCAGTGATTGAAAGTGAACAAACCCGTCAATGTTTGAGTCAATGGTCGGCGACAAGCTCTCGTTTACTGGTGAATCCGGCAGCAGAAAAAGGGCATCGCTTAGCTAATGACAGCAACGAAAATGATATTGAAGCGATGCTTGCTCAGCAATTTGCTCAGTTGCTCAAACGGTGGCTAGGGGATAGCCCTGATCAGGTCGCGGAATTATCCCGACGTTGCTATTGGCAGTTGATAATGCCCGGACTTAATGGCCAAGATATTGGTCTGCAACTGGTATTTCGCGGTACCCAAACGTATCGTTATCAACCCCAGGCGACGGATGTGGCCAGATTTAAAGCGGATTTAAATGAAGAAGCCATCCGGGTATTGTCACAGGCTGAGCACAGCCATATCTTGTCACTATTACAGCAGCATCAAAAACAGGGCGATGAACAATGGTTCCGTAATTTTGCCAAAGCGCTTAAAGGTGGCTTGAGCGGCGAAAAAAGCCACTTGCTGGTGTCTGTGCCCACCCTGCATCAAAGCCAAAGTGCACTGGGGGATTTCAGGGCAAAACTGCAAAAAACTTTTCGTGATGATGTTGCTGGGTCCACCGAAATTATCCGTCTGCACGACAGTCACGACAGTGCCAGAGTGAGCATCTTTCAGGCGCAACCATTGATGCAGGCCGGGCAACAGCCACCGGGTGTAACAAAAACAGGACATCTGCCAATTCATCGTCCAGAACGTTTATTGGCTGAATATCGCAAACAACTGGCCAATGAACTGGGGTTAGAAAACGTCGACTTGCCAGCGGTCACGGCCATTGCGTTGGCTCACCAAGCAGGGTTAAGGGAGTTTGCTCAATTGTATTTTGATGGCCAGGTCAAACTTCATTCACAGACACAGCAGTGGCAATTCAATACTGGTGAAGGTTGGCAAAACCTCACCACGCTTGCGGGAGCCACATTGGTAGATGCTGCAACCTGTTATGCCGTTGACTGGCAAGGTCAGGGTAATGCAGAGCGAATACAGCAGTCACCCACTGAGGTGGATGCAGCAGATCATTTTATTGATTTACTGGCGTACCTGCTTAAAACCACAACAAATAACCAAAATCAGGAATAAACCATGGGCTTGATACTGATATTATTATGTGTGTGGGCCACTATTGGTGGTCTGGTGTGGCTATGGGGCGGGCGTAATGCAGATCCGCACCAAAGCAGTATTGCCCGTAAAGTGCAAAAACACCTGTGCCTGGTGGGGGACAAAATTGAGGTTGAAGTCAATTGCGCTACTGCTGCTTTTCCGCCGAGCAAGATTATTGAAGAAGATGCTCAACCCTGGGATGTGGTATTGATGCTGGACCGCTCTTCAAGCATGGGGTGTGGTCATGGCAGCGCACTGGAAGAGGCCAAACAGTCGGCCCTGACCATGGTGCGCAGTATGCCACAAGATTTTCGTTTTGCGGTGGTGGAGTTTAACCATGACGCCCAGGAAATTGTGCCATTGTCTTATAAAAATGAAGCTTTGGAACACGCCATTATCAACATCGAAGGCAGTGGGTCAACGGATTTGGCGCTGGGTTTGCAGGTGGCGGAACAGTGCTTGCGAAACCATGATAAAAATAGTGACCGTAAAGTGGCGGTGATATTACTTAGCGACGGTGAAAGTGATCGTGATGAAGCGCTGGCCGCTGCCGATCAATTGAAAGAACAGGATTTATTGCTGCTTACCGTCGCAGTGGGTGATGCCGATCCATTGTTATTAAGATATATCGCCAGCACGCCACAAAACGCCTATCAGGCTGATAATATTGATGCTTTAGGTGCGCTTTACCAGCAAATTGGCCAGATGATCACCGCCAAACATGCCACCAATGTAAGAGTTAACGGCACTTTTGATGCCTCAGGCAACTGGGGATTAAGGGACTGGGGGGATATCAAGCCGATTCAGCAGGCATTGGGTAAAGGGCAATTCTGTTGGTTGTTGCCAGCGCTGCAACATGAACCAATCAGTTTGCGTTACAGCCTTGAAGCGCTTCGCCCTGGTTGGCATAAAATCGCTCAGGAGCCTGCGACCTTGCAAGTTCTGTGGGATGGCCAGCCACTAGAAATGGCTTCGGGCAATCGAACCAGAGTGTTGGTATTGCCGTCGTTGCCCGGTTGGCAGTTTTTATGGCTATTGCTTAACCCCCTGTGGTATCTGCTGTTTGGTCGTTTTTACCGTCGCAGTGTTATTGGTGATGCCATTGAAAAAGCGACCCCTGTCGCCCCAGAACCTATTGCCATGCCGCCTACAATCAATGCGCCCCGTTCTCCTCTGGCAGATATCAACCAGCGACCGACCTTAGTGATTGGATTGGGGTTTGGTGGCACCCATTCGTTGGTACATTGCAAACGACTGTCATGGGAAAGAGGAACCAGAGTAGATAGCGACAAACTGCGTTTTTTGGCTATAGATATTGCCAGTAGCCTGTTTTTTCCGGCGCAAGATATTAGTCGCGCAGTTACCCTTGGCGATGAAGAGCGCCTGCATTTGCATGGGCAGCTAGAACCTGTGATCAAAGCCGAAGCGCAAAACCCTGAACCTCGTTACCCTTGGCTACCAGCCCAGGCTCTGCTGGCAGGTGGTGCCAGACCAGACCTGCAACAGGGCACTGGTCACCAGCGTACATTGGGCCGACTGGCCATATTTGAAAACAAAGACTTGCTTAGTGCACGGATTAAACCGTTGCTTAAAACACTGATTGATACAGGTGACGAACGTGGCATCGATATTCTGATCACAGGCACCACCGCTGGTGGCACCAGCTCCGGTTGTTTACTGGATTTATGCTGGTTATTACGTTGTCTGCTGGTGGACATGTCTGCACCTTCTGCTGCCATATCACTGTTTTTATCCGCCCCGGTGGCCAGTGAAAGTGTTGCCAGCGATAATCGTGAAAAAATGTTGAGAAACGCCAATCACCAAGCATTAATGAGTGAACTTGACCGAATCGCCGTTACCCGGGCCGAACTACAGGCCCCACTGGCTGGTTTACCACCCCAGCGTAACTGGTTTGATCGGGTTTTTTGTATTGGTGGAGACCAGCGTCAACCATGGCCTGCCTTTACCGAGCTTTATCCGAAAACCGGAGAAATGTTGTTTAATTGGTTGGCAGCATCTGCCGATCAGGGTTTGCGTCAACATTTTCAAGCGCTTGAAAGTGAAAATGCCCGCCAGAGTACGATTCAGGGCCGCTGCATGGTACAGCGGGTTGCACCCAATAGCCTGTACTTGTATCCACGAACCATCAAAAGATATCTGGTAGTAGAAAGCCTGCGGCGCAGTCTGGCTCATATTTTGTGGGCCAATGACGGTGGTGTCAGCGTTTACCGGGCATTTGAGAATCAGGCCCCGATGGCCCCGGATTTACTTAACGGCTGGAAAGAAGATCAGACAATTGGCATTTTGCCTTGGGTATTACAATCAGGGTCGGTATTTTCCAGCACTGATGAAATGCGCCAACGGCTGTTGGTAGGGGCCGGGCCGGGGATTTGCAGCGCAGCCTCGCCACTGGCTCAGGGTGAATTTCTTCGTGAACAAAAACAACTGCTTGATAGCGTATTGGATTGCCGACTGTCACATAGCCTGAATAGCGGTTGGGGGACTTTGTGCCAGCCACACGACCTGATCACAAACCTTCATGCTTTGCTGTTGCTGCACAACCAACTTACAGAGGCACAGGTTCTGGCAAGACTACTCAATAACAGTGCCGTTGAACCTATGGTCAAAAATGAAACTGCGTTGGTAACAGAATTAAGTGAGCAGGGGGCGACGTTGGTACAAAGCAAAATCAACGAACTACAACTTTGGGATCAGTGCCTGGGTGAGGGGGTCAAACAGTTGGGCGTGATGCGTTATCTTGATCAGCAGCTTGGCTTATTGCAGCATGAGGTTGGGCAATTGATGGAACAACCATCACCCAGATTGCCCCTTGAGTGGGCGCAAATTGAAGGGCTGAGTGAACAGTTTATAACCAGCGCTATCGACTCGCTACAGCCTAGA
>JBLGCB010000214.1:0-11002 GCA_047617105.1 Phenylobacterium sp.
GTATTTATAACCTTCGACACAGCCACTTAATACTTCCATTAAATCAAAGGCTTCTCGTTCGGCGCTTTGTAAGGTTTGTTCTAGCCGGGTGGCTTCGCTCATATTGGTGATGAGTTTATTAAGCCGGGTGATGCCCTCTTGAGCGCGGTCCATATACACTTTGGCTTCGTCGTTAAGCGGTTGCATGGCGAGGTTTTCGAGCGATGAGCGTACCACTGCTACCGGGGTTCTTAATTCGTGTGATAAACGTGAAGACATATTTTCTAAGTAGTGGGTATATTGGCCTAAACGGCCGACAATACTGGCGAACGTGCGCGATAAGTCGCCAATCTCGTCGCGGGTTTTTGAACCTTTGAGGATGTTTTTGATTTTGCCTTGTTCATCAATCGCCTGCTCGGTTTCGTTGCGCAGTTTTCGAATGCGGCTTGAAATGCGTGAGGCGAATAAAAACAGTGCTAGAGTGCCGAGGCTCATCACCGCGAGAATGATGTTAAACAGTTTTTCGAGCGCTTTATTACGCAATGATTTGATGCCATTGGTGGTTTCTTCGGCGATAACGGCACCCATCACCTTGTTGTCTATCCAGATAGGGTAGGCGGCGGACAAAATCACCGCGCGATTGTCGGCGGTGAGCCGCCATTGTGATTTTTGTTTGCCGTTTAAGGCTGAGGTGATCTGGCTGCCTTCGAGGCGTCCGGCATCATAAAGTTCATCGAGAAAGTTTTCGGTGGGTCGGGTCAATATTTTGTAATATAGCGGCAATAACACCGTTTTTTCAAACTTTTCCCACAGGTTTTGCGGTGCTTGAGTGCTGTCTTCGGTCAGGTTCCAAATATTGTCTGATGAGCGAATATCACCAGTTTGTGCCAATACGCGCTGGTGTTGATCAACCACCCATAAGCGGGTGCTGATATGGCCCATGCCTTTGATGATACGTTCGATTTCAGGAGAAGGCACCAATACAGTGCCAAGTTTGCGGTGATCAGTGATATCAGAGGTGCCGATGGTGACGCCGGGGCGGCGGTAAAGTGAGTCGTCGACATCGGTGACGGCAAAGCCAATTTTGGTGCCTAACATATCAAGTGGAATGCGAATTTCGACGTTATAACCGCTGTTGGTTTGCGCCCACTTGCCCTGAATACGCGGTTCGGGTCTGGCCAATAAAGGGCTATTAGAGACTTCGTTAAGCAAATAGGTGTCGAGCCAACCGGGTTTTTTGTTGGTGATAATATAATGCCTAAACTGGTTGTCAGGGGTCAGCATGGCGATTCTTAAATGATCGTTGCGATCTAATCTTAGCGAGTTTGCGGCACGATAGACGACCTTGTCATCATTCACCTGAAAAAAGGCGTAAAGGTAACGACCATATTTGCCCACCATATGGGTGAAATTCAGCGTCTCGGGGCGGTAATTGCTGCGATCGTAAGGGATTTTGCCATCAATCAGGTGATCTTCACCGTAGTTAAGAGTGTATTGATTGTAATCATCCCAGTCGGAGAGCTGGCCATCAAGGCGGATGGCTTCGTTGATGGGATAAGCATATAAATCTCGGCCTTTTACCACCGATTCAAGAAAGCTGGCTTGTTCATCAAATAACTTGGGGCGTTCATGTAAAGCGGTGGCCAGTGCCCGGGCGGTGCCTACTAGGGTTCTTTCCTGGCCTTGCCTAAGGTACTTTTCCATCTCCCACACATACTGATAACCCAGCCATGGGATGGTAAATAAAAAGCCAGATAACAGTACCAGCTTGGCGCGTAAGCCAAAGGGAATACTAAACATCAGCTCTCCTGATTCCAGCGATAACCCATGCCATACACGGTGTCGATACAACTGAATTGCGGGTCTAATTGCTGAAACTTTTTACGTATTCGTTTGATATGTGAAGTGATGGTGCTGTCATCTACCACGATCTTCGATTCTTGCATCAGCTGTTCGCGGTTTTTAACGTGGCCAACATGTTTGGCCAGTGCGTAAACCATCCAAAACTCGGTGACGGTAATTTCAATCGGCTGGTTATCCCAGTTTACAGTCATGCGGTTGGTGTCGATGGTCAATTTGCCGCAGGTTAATAGGCTATCTTCGTTGACCGGGTGGTCCATGACGTCGAGCCGACGAAATAGCGCGGCAATGCGGGCGGTTAGGTGAGGTAGGCTGATGTCTTTGGTTAGATAGTCATCAGCGCCCATACGCAGGCCGCAAACGGTATCAAAGTCATTGTCTCTGGCGGTTAAAAAGATGATGGGTATGGTGTCAGACATTGCTCGTAATGATTGGCACAAACTAAAACCGCCGTCGATTTCCTCTTCAAGGCCAATGTCGATGATCGCCAAATCAGGCAATCGTTGTTTAAATGCCGCCAGTGCGGTGGGTCGGTTGGCAAAGGTTTGCACTTCATAACCCTGTTTACGCATCACATCGGCGTAGTTTTCTCTGATGGCGACTTCATCTTCAACAATCGCTATGGTCCGACTCATAAGGTTTCCTTTGTTTGCTAAGCTTTCACAGCCTCTAATCTCGACTATACACCAATTTTTCAACAATTTAAGTGGCCTTTTGCACAAAAGTGAAATTGCCATTTTTCTGCCACATTTGATCGCCGCATTGCCGCTTTTGCACCCCTGAATTGCCAGATAAATGGGTTTTAATAGAATCATCAACAACGCGGCATCAATTGATGGCGAATACGTTTAAATACCTCAAACATAAATTAACGCAGGATACGATCATGACTAGTAAAACAGCAACAAGCAAAAAGTTCATCGCCTCAGTATTGTCAATTTCACTTTCTTTCTCAATGCTGAGCGCCACCGCTTATGCCAGTGAATATGAGCCGGGTGAAGAAATCAAACCAGAAGTTTATGACGAACAAAATACCGGTGTTGGTATTGGCTTTATCCTCGGCGCAGTGGTTGGTGGACCAGTCGGGGCCATCGCGGCCAGTTATCTTGGTAATTCGCTGGGTGAAACGCTTGGTGAAGCCAAAGCCGACAAAAAAGAAATTGCTCAACTGCGTAATGATTTGGTGCAATCGAATACCGAGATAGCCACCGCCAGAGAGCAACAACGTCAACAACAAAGCCGTGCGCAACAACAACTTTTTGCCTTACAGCAGCGATTTGTCGACAAACAGCTGGAATATGAGCAGCAATTAACGGCTTTTCAAAACCAGGCAGCGGATCAGAAATCATTGGCTGTATCACTGCAGTTTCGCACCGGTTCAAGCGAGATCGAACCTGTTTATCAACAACAGTTGCTTGAATTAGCGAAAACGATGCAACAGATGCAGCAATATGGCCTTGATTTGTCGGGTTACGCTGACCGCCAGGGCGAAGAAAAATACAACCAACAACTGTCACTACAAAGAGCCAGTAACGTTAAGCAGTTTTTGGTCAGTCAAGGAATCGACGCTTCACGGATTGTTACCGCAGCTTACGGAGAATCCCAACCTCTCAACGTTAAGCAAACCATGCAATCAGACTTTTTTGATCGCCGCGTCATGCTGCGGTTGAAGCCTGTCTCAGCAGCGGTAGCAAGCAATTAAAAGAAATAGAGGAGAGAAATTATGAAAACAGCCACCTTCAGGATCATCATTCTATTGGTGGCACTTTTGTCACCACTGTTGGCTTGGGCCAATTCGCCCACCGCTAATTCCTTTGATGACAGCAGCCACTTGGACGATAGACACCTTGAGAACATCGGTCAACGGGCCCAATTATACGATGCACAACAGGGGCGTTTGCTACTCACCACTGAAGACCGTGATGATGGTGGTATCAGCCGTTATTATTTGGCACCGACTTTAAGCACCGATGTCACGATGAAAATCACCGGATTAATCGCTCGTGTAACGGTGAAACAAACCTTCACCAATCCCAATCAGCAATGGCTTGACGGGGTTTATACTTTTCCACTGCCTGAATTGGCCGCTGTTGATCATCTTAACCTAATTATTGGTGAGCGAATTATCGAAGGTCAAATTAAAGAGAAACACCAGGCGCGACAAATCTTCAACAAAGCCCGGCGGGCCGGTAAAAAAGCCAGTTTGGTCGAACAACATCGGCCGAATATTTTTGCCAACAACGTGGCTAATATTGGCCCTGGTGAAACGGTGGTGGTTGAAATTCAATATCAGCAAACCTTGCAGTATGACCAAGGCGAGTTTAGTTTACGTTTCCCTATGGTGGTTGCGCCTCGCTACATTCCTTATAAGAGCAGATCCTATAAGAGCAGCTCCTATAAGCCTGGGAATAAAGAGATCAATGAATTTGCAGGCACGGGTTGGGCTGTTGATTCACCTGCTGATCAGGATGAAGTGCCTGACGCCAGTTTTATCACCCTTGCGGTAAAAGCTGACGAAGGGGTTAATGATCATCATGTCGCCATCAATATTGATTTGCAAAGCGGTTTTCCGCTAGCGTTATTAAGCAGTGATTTTCATCAGATTAAGGTGGCTGAAATCAACGACAGCCATTTTGATATTACCTTAGACCAGCCAACCATCACCAATCGTGACTTTGTGTTACGTTTTAAACCTGAGTCATCAGCAGCGCCGCAAGGGGCCTTTTTCACCCAACAAATCGGTGAAGATAATTATGCGCTGTTGATGTTGGTGCCTCCTTATGAAGGTCTAGATGACAGAGAATTGTTGGCCAAAGAAATGATTTTTGTTATCGATACCTCGGGGTCGATGCATGGCGAGTCGATGGAGCAGGCCAAACAAGCGTTGCATTTTGGCTTAAGTCGATTGAAAAACGGTGATCGTTTTAATGTGGTGCAGTTTAATTCTCATACCCATGCATTATTCCCACGGGCGAAAGCGGCGACACCCGGCGCTATTCGTCAGGCGCGGGATTATGTTGATGGACTGATTGCTGAGGGCGGCACTCAAATCGATGAAGCACTTATGCAGGTATTGCACAACAGTGATGAAACGTCATGGGTCAGGCAGGTGATTTTTATTACCGACGGTAGTGTCGGCAATGAGGAGGTTTTGTTTGACATTATTCATGACAAGTTGGGTGACAGTCGCTTGTTTACTATTGGCATAGGATCTGCACCGAATAGTCACTTTATGCGTGGAGCGGCGACTTTTGGCCGGGGGTCTTATACCTACATCGGTGCGGTTGATCAGGTTAATAGTCAAATCAGTGCACTATTTCAAAAGCTCGAAAGCCCGGTGTTAAGTGACATCAATATTAGCGGTTTTGATGATGGCAGCAGTGAAGTGGATTATTGGCCAAACCCTGTCAGCGATTTGTATTTGGGAGAACCTTTAATGGTTAGTCTGAAATTGCCCGTTAGCCAGCAAAACCTTACGGTGAGCGGCAAACTGGCCTCACGGCAATGGACCATGGATTTGCCGATTGGTACCGGAGGGACTGAAGAGGGGCTAAATGTGTTGTGGGCGCGCAATAAAATTCGTTCTTTAAGTGAGTCGGCGAGGACCCCGGTACAAAGAAAGGAGGTCGGTGCTGCAATCACTGAACTGGCGTTGGCTCACCATTTGGTGACCCGTTACACCAGCCTGATTGCAGTCGATGTGACACCGACAAAACCTGAAAACGAGCAAGGGATCAGCGCAGCAGTGGCCAATCATTTGCCGGATGGCTGGACCCGCCATCAACCTCATGGCCAGTTGCCACGAGGGGCGACATCGGCTCAGTTGAATTTATTGCTCGGTGGGTTGCTGATGTTGTTAGCGCTATTCTTGCGGCGGACCTTAAACCTTAAGGGCCATAACGATTAAATCACCAGAGGGTAAGATGATGTTGATAGCCAAACGATCACCATTTTCACCAACCGCTTTATTGGTGGCCAGCCTGTTTGTATTGAGTTTGTGGCAACTGGGCAGCGGGGCATATATATTTGCCAAAGCCCGTGCCGCACAATGGTTGTTGTCTGATGCTTGGCAACAAACCTTAGCAGGCAATCAGGCGGTGAAACCCTGGTCGTGGGCCGATACTTGGCCAGTATCGCGGCTAATCGTGCCGGGTCAGGATTTAGAACTGGTGATCCTCGAAGGCAGTTCGGGGCGAACCCTGGCTTTTGGTCCCGGGCATGTTACCAGCACGCCATTACCCGGCGAGTTGGGTAATATTGTTATCGGCGGCCATCGTGATACCCACTTCAATTTTCTACAACACCTCATCATTGGCGATATTCTCATCCTCGAAACCCCACAGAACAAACAAATTCACTACCGGGTCACTGGCCTGCGCGTCGTTGATTATCAGGATACTGGTGCGTTGAGTCAGGACAATAGTGCGCTGACGCTTATCACCTGTTATCCTTTTGATACCGTTGTAGTTGGCGGACCTTTGCGTTATGTGGTCGAGGCGGTGCCTATTTCGGCTATTTTGTAAGTGTAATCTATCATAAATATTTTTAGGGTAAACTCTCTATGGAACAATATTTCCACCTGTTTGATTTAGCTGGTGCTGCTGTTTTTGCCATCTCAGGCGTTTTGATGGCGTATCGTAAGCACATTGACGCTTTTGGTGCCTTGGTATTGGCGGCGGTGACGGCGGTTGGCGGTGGCACTTTACGCGATATCATTCTTGATTTGCCGGTTTTTTGGGTGGTTGATCCGAGTACTTTACTGTCGATTTTTGCGGCGGCGGTGATGACCATTATTTGGTTGCGATTTCAATCAAATGTGCCTGCTAAACCATTATTGATTGCCGATGCGATTGGATTGGCATTTTTTGTGGTGATGGGTTGCCAAAAAGCGTTGGAACATGGCCATAGTGATCTGATTGCGATATTAATGGGCATGATTACCGGCGCTTTTGGTGGCCTTATTCGCGATGTTATCTGCCAACAAATGCCGCTGGTATTTAAAGGCGATTTATATGCTATTCCGGCCATTTTAGGCGGGCTAACTTACACCCAATGCTTGGCATTGGGTGTGTCGGCGTATCCGGCGATGATATCGGGTATGCTGGTTACCCTATTGATGCGCCTTGGGGCGATGAAATGGCACTGGACCCTTGAAGTGTTTAAGCCACATGACTAACAGGCACTACCTAATCACCTGAGTAATCGATTGCACCACATCATTATCTAACGCCGCTGTTACGGTGGCGGTTAAGTCTTCTAGACTTGGTCCGGCTTTAAGCTGTTGTTGATCATTTTCACTGGTCAGCATATGGCCATGACGGGTTAATGAACTGACCAAAGAAGACAAGACCTTCTGGTCAAAAAACTCCGGTGATTTGATGCCATAAATAGAAGATAAACGTTGGCCAATGACTTGGCTTTTTTCTTCAAGTTCGTTGCGTGCTATTTGTTGTTTATGACTCAAAAGATTCAGCACAATGGCATAACGCGCCAACGTATTGTCGATAATATTGGCCAGCAATTGCAGTCGGGCAGACTCTGGTGATTGGCGGTCAATGACCAGATATTCACCATCAGCCATGCTGATCAACCGCTGTTCAATCAGGGCATCAATCACCGATTGGGCATAGGCGGCCACATCCCTTTGGTCGAGAAACCATTCATCTTTAAACAGCGGATATAAGTGTTCAACCACACTAATGACTTGTTGTGGTGAAATACGCTCAAACCTCAATACCTGTCCGGCAATTAAACTGGGCACGGCAAATAAGTGAATGGTATTGTTACGGTAATATGTCATTAATACACTTTGCTTCTCATCAAGCGAAATCAATTCTCCATAGCTGTCACTGGTGACGGCGACCTTTTTTAGTGTGATCAAATGACTGACCATGGCTTCGCCTGTGGTGTCCGGCGTTGTTATTTTATCGGTATATCTGACTTGGCGATGGAGCTTGAGGTATACATCAAGCTGCGCTTCGAGTTCGCTGCGGGGCAGGGTATTCTTATTGGCGGCCAGCAAGGTGGTGGCACTGAGGGTAGTGGCACTGAGGGCGGTGGCACTATTGATTGAGGTCATAATTTGTTTGGCCAGCAAGTTGGTGGCTTCAGGTAACCATGCTGGTTTGCTCGCTTGGGTGGCATGAATATCTTGCTTCCAATCTGGCACCTGATTGGTCAGAAATTCTTTCAGCGGTAGTGGTTGACCAAAGTTGACATAACCATAACCATAATTGCGTAAATTTCTCAGCGCTTTGATCACACCAAACACCGACTCTGACTTTTTACTACTGCCTTTAAGTTCTTTCAAATAGGTGGTGACTTCCATCACGTGTTCATAACCAATGTAGACTGGGACAAACGTCACCGGGCGGTCAATACCACGCAACATCGCTTGGATGGTCATCGCTAACATGCCAGTCTTGGGGTCCAATAAACGGCCGGTACGGCTGCGGCCACCTTCGATAAAGTATTCTACCGAATAACCTTTTTTAAACAATTGACCAATATATTCATTAAACACCGCGGTATAGAGCTTTTCACCTTTAAAACTGCGGCGTAAGAAAAATGCACCACCACGGCGTAAAACCGGGCCTACCGGGCCAAAATTGAGATTGATACCAGCGGCGATATGGGGAGGTACTAGTCCTTCATTATGAATGACATAAGACAATAATAGATAATCCATATGGCTGCGATGGCAGGGCACATAAATGATTTCGTGGCCTTTTTCTGCCAGTTCTCTGACTTGTTTGGCATTGTTGACTTCGATACCACTGTAAAGTTTATTCCATAACCAAGACATAAAACGATTGGCCACACGAATATAAGATTCTCGGTAATCAGCGGCCAATTCATCGAGTAGTTTTTGGGTGTCTTTTTTGACCGTCAATTTATCTTTGTCGCTGGTGGCCACTTCGTGTGCCATGGCTTGTTGGACCAGCGGTGCAGACAAAATGCTGTTGCTCATTTGTTGGCGATTCCACAGCCTTGGGCCTGTGGCAGCCAGTTTTTGGCGGTAAAAATGAAAGCGGGCGACCCGCAGTAATTTATGCCCTGCGCCCTCGGTGGTGCCGTGTTTGTCGGCCATAAAACGCAAGGATACTGGCTGACTGAAACGGATATAATTGTTGCGGCCACTGAACAATACCATAAATAATTTGCGTAACGAACTGGGGGATTCGCTGTCGGCGATAATAGAATGTAAGTCGGCTTTTTCTTTGCCCGGTGCACGGCCATAGGCGATGGTAATGGGAATAAGTTGGGCATCGAGTTTGCGATTTTGATGGTGCTCGGTGACGATGGATGCGCCAACGGTTAGGGCATCGGTCTTTCTCGCCTGACCAAACAATATTGGGGTCAGGTTTTCGAGGCATAAAAGGGCAGTAAATGAGTGTTCATTGATCATCACCGGTTTGTTGGGACTGGGCAAACCGGCGTTTTTACAGGCCCGGCCGATGGCGATTTTATCAAACAAAGAATTGGTCTTGATAATATAAAAAATCGGTCTGGCGGGGTCAATTTCCAAGTCATCAATCACATTATCGGGCACTATTTTTGATTTCATGAAAAATGACAGCGGGAATTTCATTAGGTTGTAAAGTGTATTACCTATTTTCATTGTGTTTGGGTCAGGTCGCTAACAGGACGGGTAGAATAACACAGGGCAGGGCGCTGATGCTAACAACTGGCGCACAATCAATTGATCACACTGGGCACCAAAAAGTGAGGAAATAAACAGTAAATTAATTTGCTATATCCGAAAAGCTGTATACACTAACAGTAACGCAACTGGATGGAATGACAGCATATGAAAGAATTAACAGCAAGACAATCGGAAATCTTAGAACTGATTAAAACGCGCATTAGTGAAAATGGTATGCCACCGACCCGAGCTGAAATTGCCCGTGCAGTGGGATTTAAATCACCTAATGCGGCAGAAGAACATCTGAAAGCGCTGGCCAAAAAAGGTGTGCTTGAGATTATGCCTGGTACTTCACGAGGCATTCGTTTAATTGGACCAGCCGCCAATGAAGAACAAGCATTGGGTTTGCCATTAATTGGTCAGGTGGCCGCGGGTGAGCCGATTTTGGCCCAGGAGCATGTGCAAAGTCATTACCATGTTGATCCGACTTTGTTTCATCCAAGTGCTGATTTCTTATTAAGAGTCAGCGGCATGAGCATGAAAGATATCGGTATTATGGATGGTGATTTATTGGCTGTGCATAAAGCGACCACCGCCGAAAATGGTCAGGTGGTCGTGGCCAGAGTAGAAGATGATGTGACGGTTAAGCGTTTTAAGCGTGAAGAGAACATGGTCTATCTTCAGGCTGAGAATGACGAGTTTAATACCATTGAAGTGGATTTAAATAATGAGTCTTTTGATATTGAAGGGCTGGCGGTTGGGGTTATTCGTAACGCTGATTGGATGTAATGGTGAGCGAGTTGTCTTCTAGATTGGTGTTGGCGGAAGGTTGGTAGGTTGTGGTCAGGGTGATTGCTTGATTTGAGGTGCTCACCATTACTTGATCGCCTGCGGCGGGCTTTTTGTGGATGGGCGAATTTGTCACCCATCCTGATATTTCTATCCTCTTCCTGGCTCTAATCCTTCGTATTGGGGCAGCGGGCTGTCAAAGGTATCCCAGTTTGCTTTTGAACTCATAAAGTTGTGTGACTCTGGGCGTTCGCTGATATCTGAGGTGATGGTGCCTAGTCTTACTCGGATACGTGCTGAGTCTGCGTCGTTTGAGCTGTATATCGGTGAACCGCAGGTGGTGCAAAAATGACGATGACTGCCCGGTTTAAAAGAAAAACTCGATAGGTTATCAGCACCCTTGTGGATGATGAATGTGTCACTGGCGGCATAACCATTGGTTGCATAAGCCGTACCAGTGGATTTTCGGCATAATGAACAGTGGCAGTGGATCACACTGTCGATTCCGCCAGATACTTCAAATTCTACGCTGCCACATAAGCAGCTGCCTTGATATGTCATTTGTCTTACTCCTTCCTTACTTTTTCGTAGGGTGTGCAATACGCCAGCCTGTTGAAAAAGTCCATTTTGACCGTAGGATGGGTAGAGCCTAAGGCGAAACCCATCAGAATTTGGCAATCAATGGCGATTTTACGGCTATTTCTGACACCAATGATGGGTTTCGCTGCG
>JBLGCB010000215.1:0-10967 GCA_047617105.1 Phenylobacterium sp.
TTTAACCTGCACCATATCGCCAGTGATGGCTGGTCGATGGGTATCCTGGTCAATGAGTTCAGCGAGTTGTACAACGCCCATGTGCTTGGCCAACAACACTCACTGCCACCGCTAGACATTCAATATGCCGACTACGCCCACTGGCAACGCAACTGGCTGCAAGGCGCGGTACTTGAAAGCCAACTAGACTACTGGCGTCAACAACTGGCCGACCTACCAACGGTGCATAACCTGGCGCTCGACCACCCTCGCCCGCCGGTGCAAACCTATCGCGGCCAGTTATATCGCCAGCAACTCAGCCCTCAAACGACCGATGCGCTGGCGCAGTTTTGCCAGCGCCATCAGGCCACCTTATTTATGGGACTACACGGGGTATTTTCTGTGTTACTGGCGCGATACGCCAACCAAACAGACATTGTCATCGGCACTGTGGTGGCCAACCGTGAACAGGCCGAAGTCGCCGGGCTGATTGGTTTTTTTGTCAACAACTTGGTATTACGCAGCGACTTATCTGGCTCACCCAGCTTCGAGCAATGCCTGCAAAACAGTCGCCGACTGCTGCTCGATGCCTATGCCCACCAGCAGGTGCCCTTTGAATTATTGGTTGAGCAACTGCAACCCCAGCGCAGTCAGCGCCACAGCCCGTTGTTTCAGGTCGCATTGATATTGCAAAATAATCCGTCATCATCGCTCGATTTGGCCGGATTACAACTCACCCAGCTAGAACAGGCTCAAATCAGCGCCAAATACGACCTCACCCTAGACATCAGCCAAACTGACCAAGGCCTAAGCCTCAACTGGATAGTCAACAGCGACTTGTTTAATCCCGCCACCACCGCACGAATGGCCGAACACTTTGAACGCTTGCTCAATGCCTTGTTGCAAACCCCCCAGCAAAGTGTCTTTGCAGCGCCAATGCTCAGTGATATTGAGCAACAGCGATTGCTTGAAAATAACGGTGAACTTGACCGCTCACAGGACACAGACAACAACATTTATCAACTGTTTGAACAGCAGGTTAAGCGCACGCCTACAGCCATTGCACTGTCTTTTAGCGAACAGCAATTAAGCTATGGCGAGCTGGAACAGCGAACCTGCGAACTGGCCGCTTATTTGCAGCAACAAGGGGCGGGTCCGCAAGGTTTGATTGGCTTGTGTGTTGAGCGCTCAATCGAAATGATCGTCGCCATATTGGCCATATTAAAGACCGGCAGCACCTACGTACCACTTGACCCGGCCTACCCACAGGCCCGGCTCGACTACATGATCAGCGACAGTGGTATCACGACGCTGTTAACCCAATCAAAGCTGCTCAATCTGTTTAGCGGGCCAGACATCGCCAACACCCTGCGGTACATCTGCCTGGATAACCTAGATCAGATCTTAGCTAAAGACACTGCAACTGACACTACAACTGACACTACAACAAGGCAGCCCGGTGCTGACGATTTGGCCTATATCATTTACACCTCAGGCTCCACAGGATTGCCCAAAGGCGTGATGATAGAACATAAAGCACTCATCCATTCAACCCTGGCCAGAGCACAGGTCTATCAGCCTATCGATTGTTTTTTGCTGCTCTCATCCGTCGCATTTGACAGCTCCGTCGCGGGCATATTCTCCACCCTGATCAGCGGTGGACAACTGTGCCTACCGCAACAACCATTACAAAACGATATGGCGTATCTACTGAGCCTGATACATCGCCACCAAGTCAGCCATTTATTGACGGTGCCGTCTTTATATCAGCAGCTACTGGCGCACATTGACACGACAGCAGGACCAGCTGATCAGCCACTGACATCACTGGCCCAAATTACTGTCGCTGGTGAAGCCTGCCCACAAACTCTGGTGACCCAGCATTATCACAGTCAACAGCTCAAACACGTCAGTTTATTCAATGAATACGGACCAACAGAAGCCACCGTATGGAGCAGTGTTGCCCACCTTCTCCCCGATAAACCCGTCAACATTGGTCGCGCGATTGCCAACACCCAGTTACTGGTATTAGATAATCACCATAACCTGGTGCCTTATGGCGCCGTAGGAGAATTGCATATCAGTGGTCCGGGACTGGCCAAAGGTTACCTCAATAACCCGCAGCTCAGTGAACAAAAGTTTGTCGACAACCCCTTTGCTTCGCCCTTGACTTCGCCCTTTGCTTCGCCCTTTACTTCGACAAAGCCGCGCATGTACAAAACCGGTGATTTGGTCAAATACAACGACCACGGACAACTGATGTATCTTGGCCGTACCGACAGTCAAGTGAAACTGCATGGTTACCGGATTGAACTGGGCGAAATTGAAACTCAACTGGCCAATCTGGCACAAATTAAACAGGCGGTTGTGATGCTCAAAGGCCAGCAGAACAATCCTTACCTGGCCGCCTATTTGGTGCTGTCGCCCCATACTGATGACGCTGATGGTGCAGATGTCACCGCCATCAGGGCAGATATCCGGCAAAAGCTCGCCACCCGATTGCCTGAGCATATGCTGCCCAGTAGCTACAGCGTTATCGACGCAGTGCCGATGACGGTCAACGGTAAACTTGACTACCAAGCACTACCAGAACCAGATTTTGCCACAGGCGACGCCATAATCGCAGCAACAACGCCGTTACAGGCCCGTTTGATTGAGCTATGGCAACAAATACTGGGTCATGAAACCAGCGATGCCATTGGTATAAACAACGACTTCTTTCACCTTGGCGGCAGCTCACTGCTGCTAATGCAACTCGGTGCGCTAATCACCGCTGAACTGGCCGTTGAAATCCCACTGATGCGCTTATTTGGTCTCAAAACGATTGCCGCCATTGCTGGGCACATTGAAGGAGAAAGGCTGGAGTGTCACACCCATATTCTGCACCGACTCACTGGTGATGACACCCAAAAAGCAAAATTCGCCGTCATCGGCGTGCCCTTTATTGGCGGTAATGCTTTTGCCTATGACCCGCTAGCCTCAGTCATCGGCGATAACATTGAGGTTTATGCGCTGACCCTGCCACGAGACTTTACTCTACGAGACGACATGACCGTGACAGATGAAGCCCCCCGGTTTGAAGCATTTATGCGCCAGTGTGTTAGCGAAATTGGCCAAGCAACAGACCTGCCGCTGGTCATCTGGGGCCATTGTGGCGGCTCATACATCGCCCTACTGCTGGCGCAACAGCTGATGGCACAAGGGGCAGTCATCAAAAGTGTTTGTGTGGCGGCCTCACTACTGGCACCCGATGCCCCCGAACGGGTGGTGAGCGCGCAAGACAGTATTGCCACTTTACAGTCTGCCGGAATGGACAGCGAAGGAACCATGAACGAGGAAGAGTGGCAGGCCATCAGTTCAGCCTTTCGCAAAGACGGCCTACTGGCTGGTTGGAGTTACGGCTGTTACCGCCAAGATTATTTTGCCGACAAAATGACCGTGCCGTTACATATCTTCATTGCCGAGGATGATCCTCTGACCCAGACTTATCAGCAACAGTGGCAAAACTGGTCAATGATCAGTGATGATTGTCAGCTGATCACCTTGGCTCAGGGCGGGCATTATTTTATCACCAGCGAAAAAGAACAGGTGGCAGAGCAGCTGAGGGGGATTTGTTTTGGCTGAGCTATATTTTTGAGCTATGCAAAGCACGCCAAAGTCTTACCAGTCACCCTATCCCCGACCTGTTTGGTCGAGTATTGCCCACCCAAATCTACGGTGGTGTAACCTTGGTTGATACAATCAAGTACCACTTTGTCGATGGCAGCGGCCACCTCAACGTAACCGATATGATTGAGCAGCATCGACAACGTGACAAAAGCAGCCATCGGATTGGCCGTGCCGCTACCGACAATATCTGGTGCCGAACCGTGCACTGGTTCAAATAAGCTGGTACTGTCCGGATTGACATTGGCACTGGCCAATAACCCCAGACCACCGACAATACCGGCCCCGATATCACTGAGAATGTCGCCAAACATGTTACTGGTGACAATCACATCAAAACCTTCTGGCTCAGATACCATGCGCATCGCCGCCACATCCACATGCATGTAATCATGCGCGATGTCGGGATATTTCTCTCTGACTTCCTTAAACACCCGAGCCCATAAACGACCACCATGAACAATCGCATTGTCTTTATCCACCAGGGTCACTTTTTTGCGGCCATTTTTGGCTGCATAATCAAAGGCAAATTCGATGATGGCTTTAACGCCTTTGTAACTGTGAATGCGTTCATCAATGGCGATTTCATCCACTGTATCGGTCTTAAATGAACCGCCAATACCACGATACAAATCTTCGGTGTTCTCGCGGATGATCACAATATCAATATCTTGATCATCACCCAGCTTTAACGGCGAAAGGGCTCGGCTGTACAGCTTGACCGGACGAATATTGGCAAACAATTCTAAATCGAAACGTAAAGTCAGCAAAATCTGTCTGGCATGAGCACTGTCAGCAATCCTTGGATCGCCCAGCGCGCCAAAATAAATCGCATCATAATCGTCTTTAAGTTGCTGCACCTGCGCCGCATCAATGCCCTTATCTTCAGACAACCAGCGATCAGCATTGTAATTAAAGACATCATAATCGACATCAATCAGTTGTGCCTGTTGCAGTTTTTGCAGCAGTTTAAGGCCCTCATCAATGACCTCGACACCAATACCATCACCGGGGATGACCGCTATTTTTTTTGCCATGTTTGCGCTCTCTTCTTTATTGGTTTGTTTGATTCAGCAACTGTTCGACGCTGCTGATATAACCGGCCACCGCAGACGCGGCAATTAAGTAAGGTGACGCCAAATACACCTGACCCGGGCCAGAACGACCAGGGAAATTACGATTGATGGCACTGATGCTGACCTGTCCTTTATCAAATGACACCCCAGGACCGGCATTAATACAGGCACCACAGGATGGCGCGATAATTGTCGCTCCGACCTGTTCAAACAGCGCAATATAACCCTGCGCCTGGGCATATTTTTTCACTAGCTGACTACCAAACTGAATATAACATTCGACCTGTGGATGCACTTTCATGCCTTGGTCCAGTGCGGCTCTAAACACTGAAGCATACATGTCCATATCTTCACACTTTCCACCGGTACAACTGCCGCCATAGGCAATGTCGATGTTAATTTTGCCCTGTTCTTCAGTCAATTGCGCGACAGTGATGCCGTTACGTGGATCGCCCGGCGTCGCCACCGTGGGTAATAAGGTCGTTAAATCAAGCTGCACCACATGAGTATAACTGGCGTCCTCATCTGAGCGATAAAGGTTATGGCCAATCGCTTCACGAGACAGCCCACGCATTTTCATCAAGTGCTCAACCACCAGTTCATCGGCTTCGACCACAGCCGTCATTGCGCCCATTTCTACCGCCATATTGGTCAGCGTAGCGCGTTCCCCCAGAGACAGACTTTTCACCCCGGCACCGGAGTATTCGATGATTTTTCCCAGTACCGCGCCGCTTTTAAACACCGTGAGGGTCATCATATGCAGCACCGCGTCTTTGGCCGCAACGCCTTTGGCCAACTCACCACTGAGTTGCACTTTAACCACCGCTGGCACCTTGACCTGAACATCTTTGGTCAGCATCGCATTGGCCATATCGGTAGAACCGACCCCAAAGGCCAATGCGCCCAACGCACCAGCAGTACAGGTATGGCTGTCGGTACCAATCACAATCTGCCCGGGCAAGGCCACATCTTCGACGATTGCATTATGGCAAATCGCCATACTGCCGCCGCCCGGCGCTTCGTCATACAGGGTAATGCCCTGCTCAGTGCAAAAATCCCGCTGTTTATCTGCCAACACATCGGTGAATTCAATCAGGTGAGCTTTGCTTTCATCGCGGCGTAACACGGTATCAATAAAGGTCAGGTGATCGCGAAAAGCATAGACATTGTCGACATCTTTAACTTTCGCCTCGCCACCGAAGTGACGATAAAACAGGTCTGCGACCATGGCGGTACAATAGTCATGAGAAAAACGCACATCGACCTGACAAAACAGCGCATCTTGTGCTTTGACCGACGCCACCCCAACCTTTTGTGGCCCGGTCACCGCATGGGCGGCAATGATTTTTTCGATGATATTCATGGGCCTGGAGACATTCGGCAGGGTCGGCACCTTCATCTGTCCTTTGAGTCGCGCAACATTGTATTTAAATAATCCCCCCATTTTGACGATATCGGTGGCAATCTCATCCAAGCCCACGCAAAACTCGTCAATACCAATCGCCTCACCATTTATCAACCGACTAATCAAACCAAAATCGGTAGACAACAACAGCCCAATATTACGGCAATTCTGGGCATAAATTTTTTCAAAACTTTGCGCTATGACAATTTTAAACCCGGCCAGTAGTTCTGAGTACGGCGCATGTTCTCGCGACGAACCGCAACCTTTAGACTCACCCGCCACCAGCACATCGGCATCGGCTTTTTTCATTGCCCCCTGGGTTATCACCCCACCGCGCAAACCAACCGAACAATACTCGCCGAGAATTTCGTCATATCTAAAACACGTCCACCCTGGTGTGGTTTCATCGGTAGAAATATTGTCAATGAGCTTCAGCCCTTGGTACTGCTCAATGTCTAGCCCGTCCAGTTGCTGTTGAATCAGCTCGGTATCTACTGTCAAAAACAGAAACTTACCCTTAGTTGTAACTCTATTGGTAATGACGTGATTGGTCTTCATATTGCTGCTCCTCTTGCCATATACTCATGCACGCCACTGACTATGGCACACAAACTGGCCTGTTCATGACCAGATAAAAGCGCCACACTACCCACCCGCTGCCCCTGGCAACTGAGCTGCACAAAGCAAACATAATCGTTGTCTTGCTCGCCAAACATCTGATGAGCATCCAGCGATATAATGTCTATATCAATCTGATACAAACCTGTTAACTGGCAATGAAATTGATCGGTTAAAAAGTCTATCTGCGCCTCACCCCCAGCCGCTTTCAGCCTAGCCATATTCTGCTCAATCTGGTGACTTGTTTGAGGGTCATGCATCAGATAATGCTGTTCAAAAATAGTCCAAATGGTTTGGGGTAACAGTTCGCCCCCCACCGCCTCGGCATGGCTTTGCACCACCTGACTAAACTCCAACTGCGCCCAGCGTGGCATATTGACACCAAAATGACTTTCAATCACATGCTTAATGCCGCCCTTACCGGACTGGGCGTTTATCCGGATCAGCTGCTGGTAAGAGCGTCCTAAGTCTTTGGGGTCAATCGGCAGGTAAGCCACTTCCCATGGATCGCCAGGCTTGCGCTGACTTAAGCATTTGTCGATCGCATGTTGATGACCACCGGCAAAGGAAGAGAAAACCAAGTCGCCGACATAAGGGTGGCGAGGGTGCAGAGGAATTTTGGTGCATTGGTCAACCACAGCAATGATTTCATCCATCTGTGACAAGTCCAGCAGCGGGTCGATGCCCTGGGTGTACAGGTTCATCGCCATCACCAGAATATCCATATTACCCGTGCGTTCACCATTACCCAACAACGTACCTTCAACCCGGTCAGCACCAGCCATACAGGCCAACTCTCCTGCCGCCACCCCGGTACCTCGGTCGTTATGGGTATGGATACTGACCAAAATACTGTCTCGTCTTTGAATGCGGCTGCAAAGGTACTCCACCTGGTCAGCCAAAATATTGGGGGTCGACACTTCCACAGTGGCACCCAGACCGAGGATCATCTTATTATCAGGCGTCGGCTGCCAGACTTCACTGACGGCATCACTCACCCGGATAGAAAAATCTAAGTCAGTGCCACTAAAACTTTCTAGGCCATAGTTAAATTGCCACTTTGTTTGCGGATAAGTGGCGCTTTTTGTTAAAACCAGCCGGGCAGCCGTTGTCGCCAGCCCAATCATGTCGTCTTCAGCCAAACCATAGACTTTTTCGAGCTGTAGTTTGCTGGTGGTGTTGTAAATAAACATAATCGCTTTTTTGGCACCGACCAGCGCCTCAAAAGTGCGTTCAATCAGCGCCTCACGGGCCTGAGTGATCACCTGAATGGTGACATCATCCGGCACCAAGTCTTGTTCAATCAACAAGCGGGTAAAGTCATAATCAGCCGCAGAGGCCGCAGGAAAACCAACCTCGATTTGTTTAAAACCGACTTTAACCAGCAGTTTAAAAAAGCGCAGTCTCTGTTCGATGGTCATCGGCTCAATCAGCGCCTGATTGCCATCACGTAAATCCACACTGGCCCAAATCGGTGCCTTTTCAATCACCTTATCCGGCCATTGCCTGTTGCCCAGCATGATGGGCGGGAAACGTCTGTATTTGGTGTAATCAAAATGTTTCATCATACTATCCGTTAAAAAGAGTTTTTCTTGGTGGCATTTTCAATTGTTCTCTCGCCACTCAAACTCAATGACATTTTCATCGGTTAAGTATACGCCAGCAATTCACTTTTGAATAAAGTACTTAATGTTGGTGAAAAGTTTACCGCAGAGGAAAAGGAGGAGGAATACTAAAAATAACCACAAAAAGGAAAGTCGATAACCCCAAGGTCACGCGTGGGCACAAACGCTGTTGTGCTCCTGCACAGCGCCTTCCCCCACATCCATGTGGGTGAAAAAGCGTGACCACCCTACGCCATTGCATCGCAAGTTTCCTTAACAGCCTACCAGCTCATTGTTCAAGGGTCTTATCCCAGCCATCGAGTTGCCGTGGGCCTGAAGGGCCAAGTTTGATGACTTGATCGTTTTCATCGATGGTGTAGATCAGCATCAGTTGGAATCGTTGCCATAGATCTTTGGCGGATATTTTATCTAGTGGGTTTGGTGCTGGCGCTTCTATATTGGTAATATCCCAGATTCGGGCAGTTTTATCAACGGATACGGTGGCAACCCATTTTCCATTGGAAGCATAAGCCACGTCATGAATTCTATCTGTATGGGCTTTTACCTGATACAGCACTTTGCCGGATTCGGCATCCCACAATCTGGCAGTGATATTGGTTTCTATGATTTTACCACCGGCAAAGATAGTTCGACCATCCGGTGAAAAGGCAATACCATTAAGGTACGCATCAAAAGGCAGATGTAATAGCAGCAAGTTTTTTTCAATATCCCAAATAAAAGCACCAGCACTCCAAGTAGCTATTGCCAGCTTTTTCCCATCAGGTGAAAAATCAAGCCCCATCACCAGAGGGATCTCATTAAGAGCTATATCAACTATTTTCTCTCCTGTAACCATATCAAACAATATCGCACCATCACTATGTCCAACGGCCAGTTTTTTGCCATCGACAGAGAAGCGGATAGAATTTCCATCTGATGACAGTTTCAATCGATGTGCAACCTTGCCAGTGGCTAAATGCCACACCATCGCTAAATTATTCCGACCAGCTGCAGCAAGGTATTGATTATTTGGTGAAAAATCCAAATCCTGGGCATAACTATCCAAGCCACTAAACTCAAGAGGTTCATTGTTAGCGTTCAAATTCCAAACCCGTACCATGCCATCACTTGCTCCATCGGCCAGATAATCACCATCCTTTGAAAAACGCACAGCAACACCGGCAAGCGCCATTTCTCTACTAACACTGGCGGTTGTGACCTCATAAATACCATTCACATCTGCCATTGCAATTAAATCGCTATCCGGGGAAAAATCAATCCTACTCCATCCGCCAAAGTTACCACGAATAGTTCGGTAAAGCCGCTCATAACCCCGCTGCTGATAAACCTCCACCAGCTTTGGATGTAATCTGCCATTGGATTTAACCGCTGCTGCAGCCCCGAGCATTAGCGCCCGGTCAATATCACCATCGGCTAAACGTTGTAATGCCTGGGTCTCAAGATCAGCCGCTCGACGCTGCCAAAAATCGCGATAGGCACTTACCGCTGCTTGTTTTTGCCCTCTTAAGACTCTATTAATATCCGGATCTTTGATAGTACCAGATAAAAGAGCAAAAAAGCGTTTAGCATCGGCCTCACTTGCGGTATTTGCAAGCGCGGTAAACCAGTTCTTAGCGGCCGCCGCCTCTATTTTTTGCCAAAAACCATCCATAGCCACTTTAGCTGGCTGCTCAAATCCAGATAAATGAGCCCCCAGCAGAGGATTATGTAGCAAAGGCGGATAAGGTTTTTCGCCCACTAAATATTGATATAACTCAGTGGCGGTGTTGATATCAGTGGTTTGGCTAAGCTGAGTTTGTAACGCCGCTGCCATTGTTTTTGGTGGTTGAACAATCAACATATTATAGAAAAAATAAGCGGTAAAGACAGCAATCACCAAGCTTGCAGCCACGGCAAAACGTTTTAAGTTTCTGAGCGTTAATTGTGGTTTTGATTTAATCACCCAATCGAGATTAAATATACGTTGATAGATTCGATTACGCACCTCTAGGTAACCGTCAGGTGAGCTTTTGACCAGTCCGGCCAATTTAAGTTTAATATGGGTCGCAGTCGCCTGCGCGGCGATTTTTTTGCCTTCTAACAATTGCTGATAGCAGGTATAAGCGCCGAGTTTGTCATCAATGCGGTCATCCAAAAAAGTGATAATCCGCTCAAAATGCGGGTGCTGTGAGACCTTGGTAATGTTGTCGAATAACTCTTCAGCCAAAGTATCTATCTGTTGCGACGAAGCAAGCTGTTGTTCTACACTTTGTTCACACATCCAAGCAGTTAAAAATGGGTGGCCTGAGGTCCAGTAAAAAATACGCTCTAATAGCAGTTCGCCCGCAGCGCTATCGCTATCGCTAGATAGGTAAGTGATAAGAGGTTGTAAATTATCCGATTGCCAAGGGAAATCAGTGAGGTGAAGGGTCTTGCCGATATTATAGGGGGTGGTTCGCTGCTGTTTAATCAACTCATTGGGGGTGGCAACACCGACTAAACAAAAGGTTAAGCGTTCAAAAATCTCATGGCGATTGCGGCTATTGTACATGGTTCTAATCGCAACAAAAAAATCGTCGGTATACGGCAGGTTAAGCGAAAAATCAATTTCATCCAAAA
>JBLGCB010000216.1:0-10935 GCA_047617105.1 Phenylobacterium sp.
TTTAATGCTGATGGTCAGTTGAGGAAAAGCTTGTGTTAAATACATATTCTTTGGGTAAATACATTATGATCGCCTTTATTGTCGCGGTCGGTTTTTTGTATGCAGTGCCCAATATATACGGCGAAGATCATGCCGTACAAATTAAAGCCCGGCGTGATGCGCAGGTGACAACCGCCTTGTTGGATAAAGTCCAAGAAGTGTTGAAAAAAGAAAATATAGCCGTGAAAAGCGCAGTATTAGAAGAAGGTCAAATTTTGATTCGGCTGATGGATGGTGATCAACAGACCCTCGCCAATGATTTAATTGGTGCGACCATTAGTGGTGATTATATTGCGGCACCAAACCTCACACCTGCCACGCCTGATTGGTTAGACGCGATTGCCGCCAAACCATTAAAGCTGGGCCTTGATTTACGTGGTGGGGTGCACTTTTTGATGGAAATTGACATGGATACCGCGGTCAATAAATCCATCAACTCGACGGTGACCGCTTTTCGCAGTGACCTAAGAGAAGAGAAGGTGCGTTATCGCACCGTCAAACGGGTGCCGAACTCAGATGATATTAACCTGACATTTCGTGATGAAGAAGCACGAGAAGCCGCGAGGGTATTCCTGAAACGCCGTTATCAGGGCATGACCTTCAACGAAAGTGATAACTTGGTTTTGCGGGCCAGATTGTCTGAGCAAAAGCTCAAAGAAATCAAACGTGCGGCGGTGAAGCAAAACATCAGCGTTATCCGTAACCGAGTGAATGAAATTGGTGTGGCTGAGCCTTTGGTGGCACAACAAGGCACCGATCGTATCGTGGTGCAATTGCCTGGTATTCAGGATACCGCACAAGCGAAGAAAATTCTTGGTGAAACCTCAACCTTACGTTTTCATATGGTTGATGAAGAACATGATGTCAGAGATGCTGAAAACGGTCGAGTGCCAGCGGGTTCTATTTTGGTTAAGCATCGTGGTCGTGGTTCAATCTTATTGAAAAAACGGGTTATGCTCTCTGGTGAATATATCGTTGGCGCAAAACCTGACTTCGATGAATTCCAAAGCCCTCAGGTCACCATTACGCTTGATGCTAAAGGTGGCAACAAGTTTTCTAGTGCGACCAAATCTGCCATCGGCAAACGTATGGCCGTGGTACTAATTGAAAGCAAAAAAACCAACAAAAAAGACCGTGAAGGTAAAGCTATTTTTGAAACTGTTGAAGAAGTGGTGACAGCGCCGACCATTCAGGCGCGTTTAGGCCGGGTCTTCCGTATTACCGGTCTTGCCCCTCAGGAGTCGCGTGATTTGGCGCTTATCCTACGTGCAGGTGCGATGGTTGCGCCAGCGTATATTGTTGAAGAACGGACCGTTGGCCCAAGTTTAGGCAAAGAGAATATCGCCAAAGGTTTTTCGGCAGTGATGTGGGGTTTTGCTTTAGTATTGCTGTTTATGGCGATTTACTATCGTAAATTTGGCTTGGTGGCCAACGTTGCCCTAGCAGCTAACTTGGTGTTAATCGTCGGCATTATGTCAATGATCCCTGGTGCGACACTGACCTTACCCGGTATCGCTGGTATTGTACTGACGGTGGGTATGGCGGTTGATGCCAACGTGCTGATTTTTGAGCGTATTCGTGAAGAGATCCGCGAAGGACGTACCATCCAGCAAGCCATTCACCATGGTTATGATAGTGCATTCTCGACTATCTTCGATGCCAATATTACCACCCTGATTGCCGCGACCATCTTATTTGGTCTTGGAACTGGCCCTATCAAGGGATTTGCCATCACCTTATCAATCGGTATTTTGACCTCGATGTTTACCTCTGTTATTGGTACTCGTGCGATAGTCAATGCCGTTTGGGGTGGAAAGAAACTTGATAAGTTATCAATATAACTGGAGTCTGTGATGCAGCTTTTACATTTAAAAGAAACGTTTGCTTTTATGTCATACCGCAAAATGGCGATGATATTTTCGTTATTGCTTATGCTGGGTTCAGCGGCTTCAATGCTGACCAAAGGCATGAATTGGGGGATTGATTTTACCGGTGGTACTTTGATTCAGGTGGGGTTTGAACAACCTGCTGATTTAGTCAAAGTGCGTGCCTTGATGAAGGAAAATGGTTTTGACGATGCGTTGGTGTCTACCTTTGGTAGTAGTCGTGATGTGTTGATTCGTTTGGCGCCACGCGCTGATATTAAAGCACAATTTCTCAGTGACCAAGTATTGGAAGTACTGAAAAAAGGTGACGATGGTAACGTTGAGATGCAACGCATTGAATTCGTTGGCCCTAGCGTTGGAGATGAACTCAAAGAGCAAGGCGCGCTGGCGATGATGACCGCGCTTATCTGTATCTTGGTGTATGTTGCCTTTCGCTTTGAGTGGCGTTTTGCCCTAGGTGCGGTAGCGGCGTTGATCCACGATGTGACCATTACCGTCGGTTTGTTCTCTTTGCTGGGTAAAGAGTTTGACTTGACGGTATTGGCGGCCATTTTGGCGGTGATTGGTTACTCGCTCAATGATACCATTGTGGTCTCTGATCGTATTCGCGAAAACTTTCGTAAAATTCGTAAAGGCACCCCGTCTGAAATTATCGATGAATCATTAACTCAGACATTAAGCCGTACCGTGATCACCTCACTGACTACGGTGCTGGTATTGTTGGCATTGTATTTCCAAGGCGGCAGCTTGATTAACGGTTTCGCTTCGGCGTTGCTGTTTGGTGTTTTCATTGGTACCTATTCATCAATTTATGTCGCCAGTTCTGTGGCATTGAGCTTAGGTGTCAGTAAAGAAGACTTGATGCAGGTCGAGATTGAAAAAGAAGGTGCTGATCAAGAATCGGTGATGTAATTTAACTGGGCTTGATGATGTAGCATAAAAAAAGCGAGGCAGATGCCTCGCTTTTTTTGTGGGCGGGTGTCGGACCATAACGTCACCAATTTGTTAAAAGCTTGGCGTAACGGAGGCTCCGCAAGAGGGGTCAGAGCAAAAAATAATTTTGAGACAAACAAGTTTGTCCACAAAATTTATTTTGGTCTGACCCGTATGGTGGGGACCATGGCAAGAGGCACAGACTTTTGCTACATCCTCTAATCAATCAAATGATCACTATGACTGACCACTTCACCTAACTGCTCTAACTTATTTAACCAGCCAGAAACCAGCTCAGGCGCACTTGGTGCGGCGCTAACACCAACACTGATATCACCGGCAATCACCGCTTCAACCGCCAAGCTAACAGGCAATGACACCAATCTGGCCATGGCTTGACCGACGGCATTACCACAAGAATCGAGTTGATAACTCTGATGCCAAATAGTTTTACCATCGTCTTTACTACGAACCTCCAACTCAACGCACAATACCACACGATCTGGTTCGCCTGCATCGTAGCTATGTTTTTGCTCTAACTCCCGGCTGATTTGTTGTAATCGCAAATCACCAGCTTCACCGGACAACTGAGCCACTTCGTCAAAAATGCCCTGCCACGCGGTTGACCAACCTGCTAGGCGTAAGGTGCCACGAACAAACTCCTGCACATCCCAGTTATCTTCGAAACCGTAATGGCTGACGAAGGGCAGGGAGTCGCGATTAGGATAAGCTTGAAACATCTCTTTGCCATTAGCGAACTGTGCATGATACTCAGATAACGCTTCCCATGGCGCTTGTGAGGTGTTTGGTTGGCCTTGTGATAACCATTGTGCTGGCGAGCGCAGCGCTTTTAATACGCCCAGCGGTGACCAGCTGAATTTGTATTTAAAGTCGTTAGCCACCTTGGGGAAGCCACCACAATAAGAACGGAAATAATGTTGATTGCCCGGTGCAAAGCATTCGGCGTTTTTATAGTTGTTGACCAGAGAGTGGGCCAGCAAATGATCAAGCCCCGGATCGAGACCAACCTCATTGACGAAGCACAGGTTTTGCGCTTTGGCTTGAGCATCAATAGCGGCCATTTCGGGAGAGATATAACTGCTAGAGACAAAATGCGCGTCTTTTGACAGACATAAGTCGGCGACTTTTAAATGCATGGTCGCTGGTAACATTGAGATCACCACGTCACCCGCGTTAACCGTCTCGCTGAGGTTATCCCAATCGAGTGCGCGAATATCGAGTTTATCTTTGCTTTTTCCTTTCAATGAAGCCAGACTGGCTTGTGCCTTCTCTAAGCTGCGATTCCAGACGATAACCGGGTTGGCACCGCTGGCCAGTCGCTTGATGCCTGGGGTTGAAGATAATCCGGCACCTAGCCAGTGAATAGTGTTTGTCATATTAAGCCTTTTTATAATTGTGCTGATTTTTGCTGAAAAATCTGCAATGCATTAGACCAAACTGGCTGGTTTTTATCACCCAGGGTTTTTAAATGTTCGAGCAACTGCGCCGAATAATCTTCGCTGCTTTCTTTTGGTAACAGCGAGGGTAAATGGTCAATGGCGATCAGGTCAAGGGGATTATCTCCATCGATTAATGATAAGCAAGGTGACTTGAAGGTGGTGCAGCGGTCATAAATCGGCAAAGGATTAAAACTGCTGTAAGGGTCACAACTGACATCGACAATCATCGATAATTTTCGCGCTTTGTCAGTGAGCATTTTCGGGGTAATAAAAGGGGGTAGCTGTTGTTGCACAAAGACACAATTGACCATAATATCCATCTGGTTAATTTCAGTGAAAGGACCCCCTTTTTGGGTTTCGGCCAGATCCCATTTCACCACCTCAATGCCCATTTCATCGGCAAAATCAGCCGCACCAGAACCACTGCGACCTAACGCACCAATCACCAACAGTCGGGGGCGATAGTCGAGCTTGGCTAACGATGTTTTAATGTCAGCAAACAAAGCCTGTTTGTCGGCATAGGCGTTAACATCGCTCAGCGGTGGCAGTTGCCCTAGTTTTTGGCCTAGCTTTTGTGATTGATTGTGTTGCTGATGGGCCCAGCCTTGTAAACCCAATGCCGCACCAGCAAAACCAGCCCAATAGCCAAAAGCGGCGATACGGCGGTTATTGTCGTCAAGCAGATATTCCAAATCATACAGTTTGCCGTTGCCAGCTTTAAAGCGACCTAGCAAGTCTTGCCAGCCTTGTTGTTCTTTATAGGCGTGGGCAAAGTAGATATGCGCATGTTCCAGCGGGTGGGTGGCTTCGGGTAATTCTTTAAGGCCCAAGATAATCGCGTCTTTGTCGGCGTGACGCCAGCTGCCAGCTGCTGCGATATGGCAATCGGCTTGACGATAGAGTGCTTCGTTGAAGATACTCTCTTGTGAGCGTTCGACAGTGACTTTAAAACCAGCTGCAATCAGTTGTGCCGCCCCTTGTGGGGTGAGCGGTGTACGATGCTCAAACGGTTTGGTTTCGGCTCGCAGCCAGATATGTGGTGTGTTCATAGGCGCTTTTACCTTTGAGGGTCAAGAGTTGGGATGAATTTTAGCTGATCTTAGCGGTTAATGCAGGGTTTTGCAATATATTGTATGATAAATAGTATTTGTCGATTGTTATTCAGGAAAGCGGCTTTTATTGTAACTGTTCAGGGTGCTTAGATTTCGCTTCAGAACAAGGCATTGTCGCACGGAAAATAGGCGCATATAGTTCATATGCAACTGTTTGAGTACGACAATAACGCCGTTATGAGGCGAAAGATGAGTGCGCTGAATAGTTACTTTTACTTAAGTTAAAGTTTAATGATGACTTTATCTCGGCCGCTATTTTTCGCTTCATATAAGGCAGCATCGGCACGATCAAAGGCTTTTAATGGGTTATCATCCCCTTTAAAGGCGGTCACCCCAATTGAAATAGTGATGGTGACATCTTTGTTTCTGAATTTAAATGGGATCTTCTTGATTTTGCTGCGAATTTTATTCAGCGGTAGTTCCATATCCGCTAGCTTGCTGTCAGGGAACAATATGACAAACTCTTCACCGCCAAAGCGGGCAATAAAATCGGTGGCTCTAAGGGATTTTTTCAATGCAGTGGCAATTACCTTGAGGGTTTTGTCACCCGCACTGTGGCCATAATTGTCGTTAATACGTTTAAAGAAGTCAATATCGACCACACCGAGACACAATTCGTAATCGTGACGGTTCCAGCGTTTGAATTCGATGTCCATGCGCTCATCAAAGGCGGCGCGGTTGGGCAATTTGGTCAGACTGTCTTGCAGGCTCTTGAATTTTTGGTCGGCAAGGTGTTTTTTGTACGATTGGGCCTCGGTTTCGACATCACTAAGGCGATTTTCCATCACCGTTAGGCTCTCAAGTAGGGCTTCTTTTTCTGACCGCTCTAAGGCTTCTTTGGTTTGAATGGCGGCGTTGATGGCGGTCAGTTTAGTGGATACTAGGGTCTGTAAATCTTCAAGTGAGGTCGCAGAAATGGCATTGTCAGACAGGTCTTTGATTTGTTTAGAAATGATTGCGTCCAGTTCGGCCATTTCTTCGCTGATTTTGCGCGATTTGTTTAATGACGTCAGTACTGCGTTTTGCACACCTGAGAGCGCGTCATTGATCGACAATAAAAAGTGTTGCGCCGATACCCGTTCCTCAGACATGCTGGAGATAATGAGTTTAATCACATCCAGCGATGAATCGACAAGATGAGAAATGCTTTCATTGTTGACCAAAGAATGGCGAATGGCCTCGATTTTTTTGGCGTGAACGCCTTCAAAAGCCAACTCGCTGATAAGGTTGATCAGTTGCAATGATATTTTGTGATTCAGCGGATCTTTGGCTGGGGTTGGTTCGCCAGTGACGCCATCGTTTGATGGTTTATCAGCGGACCCTTGTATTTGGTTTTTCGCTTTAAAAGCTTGTTGATATAACTCAACCAGATCATCAAGTATCGGCAAGAAATCATGCATCGACGAAGGTGATTCTGAAACGTTGCTCAATAATCCCCTGAGATCACGACGAAGCTGGTCAGGTAAGCCTTTTTGCTTTTGCAGTAACTCACCGGCACTGGCAATGGTGGTTTTGGTCGAGTTAATATTGTGGGCATTGCGGGTTTCATGCTGGACTAATAAACTCGAAACATCATTGATTAATGGGATGATATATTCAACATTGGGATTTTTTCTTAAGGTGCTGCGTAACGATGCCAGACGATTGTCTAGCTCACGGTCAACGCCCTTACAGACACTACTCAGACGTGAAACAAATTGCATCAACGAACTCATCTGCGATTCATAGCTACGTTCTAATTGCTTACGGGCCTTTATTGACGCTGATAGTTGTTGTTTGACTTTGGTCAGCTCTACAGTCACAGTAAAAATAGATCCTTAATCGTTGTCATTCAGTATAATCGCCCTTAAATTAAAGGGACGAGGTGCAGAGAGTTAAATAGCAATAACTATTTATTTAAATCATAAGCGTAAAATTTAATTACAGCAACACGCTTTCGCTTGATTCTACGACTATTTTTACACTTTTTTGTCGGTATTGGCGTCCTTGTACACATTCCCTTTCTTTATCCAGGTTCTATTGTCGGTATTGTGTAAAAATTGACCTGCTGTTTTTATTGTCTATTGGTTCTGTGCAGCTGGTGCGGTTGGTTTTCACTGCTACGCCATGGATTGATATCTAGCCCACCTCGGCGGGTGTAATAAGCGGTAACGGTGAGTGACTGTGGTTCAATGATGGTCCAAATATCATTAAATATCCGCTCGACACATTGTTCATGAAATTCATTATGTTGCCTGAATGAAATAAGGTAACGCAGCAATGCTTCTTGCGAAATCTCTTTACCACAATAGGAAATCACTACACTGGCCCAATCGGGTTGGTTGGTGATTAAACAGTTTGATTTGAGCAAATGGCTGTGTAAGGTTTGGCTGATCTGTTCCGGATTGGCCGAATCAGCAGTAATAGCATCATTCAAGTGTTGGCGAGTAAACTGATAGTCGTCGACGGTGATGTCACAGTCGTCAATGCAGATGCCAGGTAAAGCGGTTGGGGTAAAAACATCCAGCTGATCTGGGGTGAACAGGGTCACATTGACTTCTTCGTCGACCAGTTCTGATAAATCTTTCTCAAGTAATAACTCGACCTGATCAAAGGAGTGGAATTTGCTTTGATTGTAACTGTTGAGGTAGAGCTTAAACGATTTGGATTCGACAATATTAAGGCTTTGGCAAGGAAAACTAAATCGCGCCAGTGCCACTTGGGGTTTGCCTTTGGCATTGAGCCAAGACAGTTCATAACCATGCCAGACATCTTCACCAAAAAACGGCAAAGGCTGTTCTGGGTCCAGACCCAAATCATCCCGGTTCATTTGTCTTGGTACCGGATAAAGGATGGTGGGATCGTATTGGTTGAGGTAGTCAGTGTTTTTGCCCAACAAGGAGTCTTTTAAGCGCTTGAGCGGATCGTTTTCGGTGGTTGCTGATATTGTGCGTGTTGTGTTGGCTGAATCTGTTTTTTTCATCGACTTTATGCATTGTTTTGACTGATTGTGTGTTGCGCTATAGGTTAAAGCATTGATTCGGCTAAGTCGACTCGTTTAGAATACTTCTCTTATAAGTAACGACGATAATAAATAGAGGAAATTAACCATAATGTTAACAACGGAACAGGCACTGGATAATTTATTGGCTCAATGGCAAAGCCATTATGCGCAACAAGCGGGTGGGTTGCCAACGGTTGAGCATGACCCGCAGTGGCCATCGGCGTGTGAGATTGAGGGTTCTGTGGCCAATGGTCAAGTACAGTGGCAACCGGTAAAGCGGGAAAACAGCGCTGCGGATTTTGCTAATGTTGAACATGCGTTGGATATTGTCTTGCATCAGGACATTAAAACTTTTTTCAGCTATGCCTATAGTGGTGAGTTTGATCTTAATCATGAGAAAGGGCCAGTCACCTTATTGCAGGTGTGGAATGACGAGGACTTTGCCAATTTACAGCAAAACCTAATTGGTCATATTATGATGAAAAGACGGTTAAAGCAGCCGGTGACGTTGTTTTTTGCCTTAACCGATCAAGATGAGCAGATTATCTCTTTGAACAATGAGAGCGGTGAAGTGTGGCTGGAGTCGGTGGGGAAATTGCCGCATTTAAAACTGGCCGATTGTTTGGCGGCGTTTTTAGGCGATTTATCGATATAGTAACTTAGGGTCAATGGTGCGCATTGCGCACCCTACACCCGCTCCAATAACTGTAAAATCCGCTCAACCTTGTCTTCAAGTTGTTCTAGTCGTTGTTCGATATTGTCCAGCCGTATTGACTCGTCAGCGCTATCGGTGGTTGTTGCGGTTTCTTTGCTGTCGGGTTCATGAACTTTTTCTGGCTCTGGTTTGCCTAATTCCGGGGTTAATTTCCATTGTTGTAGCGCCTGGATGATGTCTGGCAGGCTAGTGGGTTTGGATAACCTAGCGCGAATAAGGGCAACCGACGGTTTTCTACCGTTGAGGCTTAACTGGTAAGCAATTCGATAAATCTCAGAATGCATGAGTACTAGACTCCTGAACAAAGGTTACTAAGTAGTATTGAGAGTAGCCCAAAGTGTGACAGAATTCCGTCGAGTGGGCACGTTTTTTTGTGCCCACGCGTGACCATGCAGCAATAGGTAGGTATTTGTAGGTTGCATTTTTAATCATGCTTGATACTCTGGAAGGTCTGGGTCGCGGGCAAATGATTATCTAAGGTGGGTTATGATAGACAGTTCGGTAGAGAGTGTTGATTTTGATCAAGAGCCTGAGGTCATGGCAAGGTATCAGGGTAAAACATTTCAGATTGGGCCATTATCTGAAGAACATTTGGTCTGTGCTGCCAGTCTGTTATTTCAATCTTATCATGATGATCCGTTGTTTATGGAAATCTTCGATGCCGATAAAGTCGATTACGATAAACGTTTACGCACGGCCATCAGGGCGGAGATTTTTGGCTTTTGGCAAGCGAAAAAAGACGGCGCTATTGGTTTATTTATTGATAACCAATTACTGGGCGTGGCTTGTGTTGTGTGCCCGCAAACCAGTGGGATGAGCGGCAAAGGGGGGGTTAGTGTTGGACGTTTTTGGCATTGGCGGTTAAAAATGCTGCTAACTGCCGGTTTTTTCAGTACCCGCCAAATGATGGAAAAAGAAGAAAAGCTGAGGGCTGCCATGCCGTCGGCGCGTCATCATATGTTGGCTTTCTTGGCCATTCACCCCAAGCATCAGCAGCATGGTCTGGGTAATCATCTGCTCAAGGCGGTCGATGATATCGTGTCACAAGACCCTACCTCTGGTGGTATTGGGGTGTATGTGACGTTAGATAAATACCTGCATTTCTTTAATGGCGATAATTACGATAAAATCGCTGATGTCAGTGTTGGTTATGTTCATGGCCAATTATTGTTTCGCCCACAAGTCTCACAAGACCTACAGGGTTGAGGCGCTAACCCACCCGATATACAGGCATATCAATGTTTTTCACTTTGCTGCCTTGTATCACCAAAGTGCCTTCATAGCGGGTTTCCTGATCACCACTGAATTCGAACACATAATTGTTTTGCCAGGTGAGTCCTCGGCCTTTATCAAATATCAGCCGGGACTTAAGTTTGGCGATACTGATAAACTGAATTGAGTGTTCATCACAGTAATTTTTGGTGAAATTACGCGCCGATTCCGCCAGTTTGCGCTGATGAATAAAATGCCAAGCGAGGCAAAAAAATGATAAACCGATCCAAATAGTTCCCAATGTACTCTCCTTAAATGATGTTAATGACTGGCCGGCTGATGTTGACCAAACAAATGACCAATGGCCGTGGCGAGTGTCGGTGAACGATCAGTATTTCTGAAGCTTTGTAATATATATGGGCGAACAGCCGGAATGGCAACCAGATCGGCGACAATGCCCTGAAACAATTGTTGATCTTCACTGGCGCTGGCCAATTTTTCTAAAAAGGCTGCCCGTAATGCGTCATCTTGTAAATCAAGCCAGCAACGACCGGTGATCACCAGCAATATATGCTGATCGGTGGCCAGTTCTGAT
>JBLGCB010000217.1:0-10917 GCA_047617105.1 Phenylobacterium sp.
AAAAAGATCAAACGGTTAACAAAGACCTGCATTACGACTTCTATGTAACAAGATCATTAACTTTGTTGCTGTTTTTTGCTGTCAGTGAGCACCAACTCTAAAGGTATCGCTTTATCATTTAAACTGTGGCTGTCTCCAAAGAAATGGCCACCCGGTTCAATCACCAGTTCAGCCGAATACAAAGTACCTTTGAGTTCGCCATTGGCCAAAATCTGAATATGCTCAGCTCGGCATTCGCCCTCAAAAGCGCCACTAATCAACACTTTACCGCTGATTATTTCGCCATCGATGCGCCCTGACTTACCAATAGTGATGGTACCTGTGCACTGGACGTTTCCAGACACCCTGCCGTCGACGTGCAAGCTGCCGTCAATGTCGAGCTTTCCGGTGACGTTGCAATCTTTGGCGATAAGCGTGGCAGTTGAATTGCCATTAGCTTTTGCAGCCCCGCCATTAAAGATCCCCATGGTATTTTCTCCCCTTTTTTTGCTGATATATCAAATTTATCAAGTGTCCAAAGAATATAGTTTGCCGGATCTACCGCGGCATAACCAAAACGGATCTCATAATGTAAATGCGGCCCGGTTGAACGCCCCGAGTTACCACTATAACCAATAATGTCACCTTTACTAACAAAAGTGTTGGCCTTCACCCCAATCGTTTTTAAATGACCATAATAGGTGGTAAATCCCATTGCATGTCTTAACTTAACCAATTTACCAAATCCATCAGCAGTACTTTGCAACGAAACCACCACCCCATCTGCGGTAGCCACCACAGGGGTGCCCATTTTAACATGTAAGTCGATGCCTTTGTGCTGATAATTCTTTTTTAGAAAAGGATGGAAACGAGTACCGAAACTAGATGTCACTCGTTGATAATCTGTCGGTCTGCCGTTGGGAAGCAATTGTAATACCATCTGGCGAAAAGCGATTTGGTTGGACAAGTCAGCATAACTTTCACTGTCACTCAAATCATCACCCGGCTGGTAGTTCATTTGTACTTCAAGGTCCAATAACTGCTGTTCTTTGAGGGTTAACGAATTGGTCCTGGTGGTTAACTCAGCAGCCGTCTGACGATACTTTAACTCGGTCTTAAGCGCTTGTTGTTGTACTTGCTCGTGGTTACTATTGAGCTGTTGATGAGCGGTTTCGAGGCGACTATTTTGGCTATTGAGTACCAGCGGATAAGCAATCAACGCCAGTAAAAAGACCAACAACGCGATGACAAAACGAATTAAAATCGGCCGGGAGAATGCCAACTGACGACTGCCCGAGACATCCGTCAAGGTGAGCAATAAGCGATTTTTCACGTTGCAATTTTTCCTCAATGATTAATTATAATAATAGTTAGTGGTGTTTGAGTATAAAGAACCCGCCGCCGTTTTACTAATTCTTATTCGTTTGTAACAGTTCAGCGTGCTTAGATTTCGCTTCAGAACAAGGCCTTTTCGCACGGAGAAATGGCGCATATAGGTCATATGTAACTTTTTGAGTACGAAAATAACGCCGTTCTGGTGTGAAAGATGAGTGCGCTGGGCAGTTACGGCCTTTACATTTAGCGACTAATCCCTACAATAGCCTGCTCAATTTTTGTTTCACCCTATACGAGTACGCCTAATGTCTTTTGCTGCAATAGAACCTGACCTTTACGAACAACACTTAGCGGCCAAATGTGAACGCACCAAAGCCCTGTTTAGCGATTTTTCTATTGACTTTAACAGTGACCAATTTGAGGTGTTTCCCTCGGCCAAAACTCATTACCGCTTGCGGGCAGAATTTAGAGTATGGCATGAAGGCGACGACCTTTATCACATCATGTTTGACCCTACAGACAAACGTAAACTCAGAATTGACCAGTGGTTACCCGGCTCACCGATCATTTACCGCCTGATGCCGATACTGATAGACAAGTTAAAAAGCAATCCGGTTTTGCGCAAAAAACTGTTTCAGATTGATTACCTGTCAACCCTGAGCGGCGAAATCTTGGTGTCTTTGCTCTATCACCGCCAGCTTGATGACCAATGGCTCAACGATATCACTGCATTAAAGGCTGAGCTTAAACAACAATTTAACATCGATTTTATTGGTCGGGCGAAAAAACAAAAATTTATGCTGGGCCGTGATTATGTCACTGAGCAGCTCAACATCAATGGCAAAAGCATTGAATATCAGCAGGTTGAAAACAGTTTTACCCAACCTAATGGCTTGATCAATCAACAGATGATTGAGTGGGCCATTAACAATAGTAAAGATAACGGCGGCGACTTACTCGAATTATATTGTGGTAATGGTAATTTTTCACTGGCCCTCGCCCCTCACTTTGATCGGGTCTTGGCCACCGAAATAGCAAAAAGCTCAGTCAATTCAGCGCAACACAATATTGCAGCCAATCAGATCAAAAATGTGCAAATCATCAGAATGTCGAGCGAAGAATTTGTTGAAGCTATGTCAGGCAGCAGAACTTTCAGGCGTTTGAAGGGCATAGATTTGGCCAGCTATAACTGTAATACCATCCTTGTCGACCCACCTCGCAGCGGTCTTGATAAAACCACCGAAGGGCTGGTACAGCAATATGACAATATTCTTTATATCTCGTGTAATCCGCAAACATTGACGGATAACCTCAAGGTATTAACCACTACTCACAACATTGCCAAATTCGCCTTATTTGATCAGTTTCCTTACACCGAGCATATGGAATGCGGGGTTTATTTAACCCGTAAGTAGGTGAAAACCAGTTTAAGGCCGCTTGCGATAACTATTGGCCCCTTTGGTAATAAAACGCAGTTGCATTTTAACCCGCTCTGCCAGCTCTATACGTTTGTCTTTATCTAAATCCAGTGCCTCAGCCCCGGCGTTAAATACGATGGTTACCATGGCGTCCGCTTCAATGCGGGCGTTTTCGACACTGGTGCCACTTGCACGGCATAAATAATCGCTCATCTCAGCACTAAAATGTTGAATTTCACGTTGCACCGCCGAACGAAAAGCAGCCGATGTACCAGAACGCTCTCGCAATAACAAACGAAAAACATCACTGTTATTGTCGATAAACTCCATAAAAGTGTCCACAGAGGTATGAATGATACTGCCACCACTGGCAATTCGCTCTCTCGCCGAACGCATCAGCTGCCTCAGCGTTAACCCGGCTTCATCCACCATGGTCAAACCCAGTTCGTTCATATCCCTAAAATGACGATAAAAAGAGGTCGGCGCAATACCTGCCTCGCGGGATACTTCACGTAAACTCAGACTCGAAAAGCTTTTTTCACCGCTAAGTTGGCTAAATGCTGCTTCTATTAATGCCTGCCTGGTTTTTTCTTTTTGCTCTGCTCTTACACCCAAAACCGATTCCTAATTTTGCCGCATTATCTGATGGCTGCTATTATGCCTGATTAAATTGGCCCGGAGCAAGTGCGCACATTTATAGTGCAAAAGTGACTTACCAAGAATAAAACCCTGCTCACCAAGATCAAACCGTTGACAGTAAACCGCCATTACCGCTAAAATCAGCGTACACTTGTAAGCTAAGATTAAAAACTCATGAAAAAGCCCGCCATCGTTTGGCTCAATGTCGTTATATTCGCCCTTTCCGGATTAATTGCTTTAATTGGCATTCCATATTATGCCATTGTTTATGGCTTCGATCAGTTTACCATTATCGCCACCGTATTAACGCTGGGATTCTGCGGTATTTCGGTCACCGCCGGTTATCATCGCCTATGGGCACATAAAACCTATCAAGCCCATCCGGTACTAGAATTTATTTTTGCTATCGGTGGCGCTTTTGCATTGCAAAATAGCGCGCTGCATTGGTCTTCTGATCACCGTGTCCATCACAAACATGTTGATGACAACGACAAAGACCCTTACTCGGCGAAAAGAGGTTTTTGGTTCAGCCATATCGGCTGGATGTTGCGAGAATACCATGCCAACCGTTATGACGATTATTCCAATGTCAGAGACTTGAAACGCAACAAGATTGTGATGTGGCAACACAAATATTATGTACCACTTTGCCTAGCCACCAACTTTGGCATTCCCATTGGACTGGGATTTATTCATGGCGAAATGATGGCGATGATATTGTCCGTCGGCGTATTAAGGCTGGTGCTGAATCATCATTCTACTTTCTTTATCAATTCCCTCGCCCACATCTGGGGCAAAAGACCGTATACCGACAACAATACCGCCCGCGATAACGGCATTCTGGCGTTTTTAACCTATGGTGAGGGTTATCATAACTTCCATCATATTTTTGAACATGACTATCGAAACGGCATTAAATGGTGGCATTACGATCCGACCAAATGGTTAATCAAAGGTTTGTCTTATTTTAATATCACCACCGGATTACGGGTGTCTCCAGAGGACCGAATTGAAAAAGCGCGCGCCGATATGCTGCTAAAATCATCGACCGCAAAATTGCAAAAACTGGCGACACTGCAACAGCAATATCAGCAACAATACCAAGAGCAGCTCGAAAGACTACAGCAAGAGCACGCCAAATTAATGGTCAAATTAAACGCCTATTACGACACCAAACGCCAACTGCTTGAATTGAAGAAACAAGACATTCGTGACCGGGTTGAACATTCGCAACTCAATGAACGTTATCAGTTATTTCAGAGCAACTGGGCCGAGCAAAAGAAACAATGGCTTAAATTCAACCAACAATTGCTGTTTACCCCATCAATTGCCAATTAAAAACGTCAGAAGGTAAAACAAGCCCATTTGGATCATCTACATTTGGGCGTTACCCTGCTATGATTTGCCAATCAAGCGATCACCCGGGGATGACATGTGACTCAGACAGCCAGCAACAAAAAACAAACCACCAACAAGGCCGATGGCCAATCCGACAAGAAGCCATCAGTAACCGATAAGACAACGCTTCAAAGCGAAGCCGTCAGCGCGCAACCAGATGCCCAGCACAACTATTTATTTGACACCATTATCATAGGCACTGGCCCCGGTGGCGAAGGTGCTGCGATGAACCTCGCCAAAAGCAACCAAAAAGTGGCGATTATTGAACGCTTTAAGTCAGTCGGCGGCAGTTGCACCCATTCAGGCACCATACCATCCAAGGCGTTGCGCCACTCTGTCAGCCGTCTGATTGAATTCAATGCCAACCCATTATTCAAACCAGCTGAGGGTGCCAGTCGCTTAAGTTTTGTCGATATGCTATCTCATGCCAATTCGGTGATTTCAAAACAAACCAAATTGCGTAGCACCTTTTACCAACGCAACAATGTCACCTTGTACCATGGTGAAGCCAGCTTTATCGACCGCCATTCTTTGAGTGTTATCAATGAGGGTGTCGAAGAAATATTGACCGCCAAAACCATCGTCATCGCCTGTGGTTCAAGACCCTATCGCCCTGAAAACGTCGACTTTAACCACCCCCGAATCTATGACAGCGATACCATTTTAACGCTCAAACATAGTCCTAGGTCGATCATTATTCTCGGTGCTGGCGTCATTGGCAGCGAATACGCCTCCATTTTCCGTGGCTTAGGCGTCAAGGTTGATTTAATCAATAACCGTGATCGACTGTTGTCCTTTTTGGATGCTGAGGTGTCTGATTCTCTCAGTTACCATCTGCGTAATAGTGGCGTGGTCATTCGCCATGACGAAGAGTTTGATAAAATTACCGGCACTGATGATAAAGTGGTGCTTGAACTCAAATCTGGCAAACGAATGAAAGCCAACTGCTTGTTATTTGCCAACGGTCGTACAGGTAACACTAACACCTTAAAGCTGGAAAATATCGGCCTCAAGGTCGATGGCCGTGGCCAGCTAAAAGTCGATGATCATTACCAAACCGAAGTGGATAATATCTATGCCGTGGGTGATGTGATTGGTTATCCCAGTCTCGCCAGCGCAGCCTTTGATCAAGGCCGTATCGCCGCCAATGCCATTGTCGATAACCACCTCGTCGATATCAAGCTGATTGAAGATATTCCAACTGGCATTTACACCATACCAGAGATCAGCTCGGTCGGTAAAAATGAGCAAGAATTGACCGCCGCTAAAATCCCTTATGAAGTGGGTCGGGCACAGTTCAAGCATTTGGCCAGAGCGCAAATCACTGGCACCAACGTCGGCTGCCTGAAAATTTTGTTTCACCGAGACAGCAAAAAAATCCTCGGTATTCATTGCTTTGGCGAACGTGCCGCCGAAATCATTCATATCGGCCAGGCCATCATGCAACAAAAAGGCAAAGGCAATACCATTGAATATTTTGTCAATACCACGTTTAACTACCCGACCATGGCAGAAGCCTACCGGGTGGCGGCGTTAAATGGCCTCAATCGGCTTTTTTAAGGTTGCTTAGTGAGCATAGCCATAGCAAAACCCATAACAATACCTATAAAGAAACAACTGCTGGCTTTAATCCTGCTAGCAATATTTTATAGTGGTGATGGTTTTGCTGCCCCCGATTACCAACAAACACGGCAGCAATTTGATAACGGTGAATACACGCTATCATTCCCGCGGTTACTGGCGTTGGCCAAATTGGGCAACGCCAGCGCACAGCTGACGTTGGCCGAGTCCTATGCATTGGGGTTAGGCACCGAAAAACACATCGAACAGGCATACGCTTGGACGCTGATGGCGATGGACCACCAACACCGGGATGCCAAAGCCCATTATTTACAATATCGCCGTTTAGCCAATTCAAAAAGACACGCCAAAGCCTTATACCGGGCGTTAGCCAAAGACTACGGCATCAACACCTTAAACCAACAACTTTATCCACTCACTCACCAAGGCAACGGATTAAACAACTTAAACGAAACCGCCGTGCCAGTGCATATGCCCGCACCACAATATCCTGATGGTTTAAGTCAAAACAATCCGGGCGGCTGGGCCATCGTCGAATACGATATCAATCCGCGTGGCGAGACCGACCATGTACAACTCTTAGCGGCTTATACTTCAGGCACTGCCAGCACAATGGGTCCGACGTCACTTGAGACGGTGAAAAACTGGCGCTTTAAACCCAGTGAGCAACTTCACCAAACTCAGTGGCGCTTATTTCAATTACCAGGCGCGGCCAGAGACGATCACTTTGCTCACCTTAATCAGCTACGCAATAGTGCCATGGCTGGCAATGCGACTGACCAATACTTATTGGCGGCATTGGTTGAAGTAGGGTTAATAAACGCAAACTCTAAACCTTATAAAGCCACTAACTCAGCCATAAAGATAGGCACTCCATTACAATGGTTATTAACCTCAGCCATCAATGGATATGACAAAGCCCAGTATGCGCTGTATCGCTGCTTATCTAAGGGCGGTTTATGTCAACCAGACAACAACAAAAGTCTAAAATGGTTAAACCTCGCCAGTGAACAGGGCAATATCAATGCTCGCTATTTTTTGGCCAAAGCCTACGCCACCCGCAACAATGGCTTGGTTGCCTATGCGCCCGAGGCGGCAATACCGTTATTAACGGGGCTTATCAATGCCAACCATTTACCCGCGATGATTCTATATACCCGCCTATTGGCCCACAATAGCAATCGCCGTCTGATGGACCCACAAAAGGCGATTAAATATGGCCAACAAGCGATGGCGCTAGATCACAATCATCCAGATTTACTGCTTAATATCGGCATCGCCAGTTTTGAACTTGACCAGTTTGATAAAGGTCAGGACTTTCTTTTACGCGCCATCAATGAGGCCGAATTACGTCAATGGCCTGTGACTGATTATGTCAATGTGCTTGATGGTTATCAGCGAAAAATTTTGGTGGATAAATAAAAGTCAAAAAAATGCTCATCTTTGTGGCAAGACTGCCGATAAGGCTTATACGGCACACTTTCATTTGATGGCAAAATTATGAAAATTGAATCTTCACAAATCACTGCGACCAACCAACATCAAAGCCAGTTTTTGTCACACCAACAAGTAACAGTAGTAAAACCAGGCACTCCTAATATCACCAATCGGCAAGGGGAAGACATCAGACCGGGCAATCGTCAAAACAATATCGACAACCCTAACCGAGGCGCTCGCCCAAGCAACACCTTAAACAACGCCTTAAACAACACCTTAAACAGCACCTTAAACAGCCCTGCAAACAATGCACAGGCCAACGCAATCGCCAACTTGCAAAGACTCAGTCAAGACACCGTTGATATCAGCAGCCTTAAAACTCAAGGTGGTACGGCAAAAACCGACACCAATAGCATAGAAAAAGCGCTCGAAGAATCGACCTATTACGATAAAGGCCTGTTTATTATGAAAATGCTGCTCGAAAAAATGAGCGGCAAACCCATCGAACTGTTTAATGCCAGCGACTTTATGAACGACAAAAACGCCATTGAGACCAATGCGGCGGCTTTAAGTCAAAATCCCACGGGCGGCGGCGACCCTAATGAGTTGGTTCGGGTAGAACAATATACTTTTGAAAGTCAAAGCAATCAGGTTGCTTTCTCTGGCAGCATCACTCTTGAAGACGGCTCGCAAAGCCACTTTGAATTTGGCATATCATTTTCTCAACAGCACGAATCTCTCTCGGTTGAAGTATTAAGGCGCGAGCAATTAAAAGATCCGTTGGTGATCAGCTTTACTGGCAAACCAGTCTCCTTGGCAGATAAACGGTTTGATTTTGACATTGATGCCGACAACCAAAAAGACAACATTGCCATGCTCGACCGTGGTCAAGGTTTTTTGGCATTAGACAGAAACAAAGATGGTGAGATCAACAATGGCACCGAATTATTTGGTGCCTTGTCTGGCAACGGTTTTGCCGACCTAGCCGCTTTTGATGAAGATAACAACGGCTTTATCGACGAAAACGACAGCGTCTTCAGTGAATTGTCGGTATGGATTAAAAATGAAGGTGAAGACCGACTGATTTCCCTCCAAGAAGCCAAAATCGGTGCGATTGCACTTCAGAACGTCAACAGTCCCTTCACCATCAGAAACAGTGATGATGAAACCACCGGTATCATCCGTAAAAGCGGTTTCTACCTTGATGATAAAGGTACACCGGGACTGATTCAGCAACTCGATTTTGTGGTTTAAGCCTCTGGTAACTGTTCAGCGTGCTTAGATTTTGCTTCAGAACAAGGCTATTTCGCACGGAAAATAGGCGCATATAGACCATATGTAACTGTTTGAGTACGAAAATAACGCCGTTATGGTGCAAAAGATAAGTGCGCTGAATAGTTACCTTTATTTTTTCATCATCGCTTTTAAGTCTGCGAAAGGGTTGTGAGTGGCGGTGTCTTGATTAGTATCGCCCGCCTTGATTTCAGTAGGGTATTCAGCGTGTTTGGTATATTTATCATGCTCGTTATCGTGGCAATAAACACACAAAAGTTCCCAATTGCTACCGTCATTGGGATTGTTCATATGATCATGGTCCATATGATGAACGGTGAGTTCACTTAAACCCGAATAAACAAACTCACGAGAGCAACGCCCACATACCCACGGAAATATCTGTAACGCCCGTTCCCGGTAACCTTTTTCTTGCTGTTTATAATTAAGGCTGGTACCAAACCTGTCTGCTGCTGATGACATAATTTTCGAATCCGTTGTTTAAGGGGATAAAGGTGCTGTTTAAAAGCCATTGTAAAACCATCTTTACCCGATGGCAAGCAACAAGCCATCAGACCTAAGCTAAGCCGAACACAAGTGTCTAACCTTTAAATTCCTTGCATCTACACCTGATAAAACGTATTTTATCGCCTACAATTATAATCATCAGCTTACTTCCCCGGAATTTCTAATTTACATGTCTACCCCTTCGGGTTTATCCGCTTTATTACCTGCCAGTATCAAAGGCCGTATACTGCTATTTGTGGTCTGCTTTGAGATCACAGCCTACGGCACCATTGTATTATTTAATAACTACGTTTATAAAAATGCACTGATAGAACAAAAAAGCAATGAGATTAAACAAACGTTTACCGCCAGTGTCGGCAAAATTAACCATGCCAGACAACTGATGGAACGTAATGTCATCGATTTAGCCAACTTTGGCGAACATTTATATCAAATAAAACAAACGGCCAACCTTTCTCTGAAAACTATCGGCGTGGCTGCTGAACAAACCCTAGTGCGCAACTTCAGCGAATTTGAACAAGCCATCGGTGGTGGCATCTGGTATGAACCTTATTTGCTGGATAAACAGACCCGCTACTTTGGTCCCTATGCCTACCGCGAAGGCAAAGAGGTTTTGTTCAGTTGGGATCTCAATACCCCAGAATATGATTATCTCAACCAAGACTGGTATACCATTGCCACAGTGAACGAAAAAGTAGCCAATAAAATAGCCAAAGGTAGCGCCAGTGGCCAGCGGATCTTCTGGACTGAACCCTATTATGATCAGGCAGCCACGTTTTCACTGATGATGACCGTCGATGGATTGATGTTTGACCATGCAGACCAGCACATCGGCATGGCGACGGTAGACTGGTCAATGGCCCAACTGACCACATTTATTGACAGCGTTAAGGTATCAGACAATGCTTGGCCATTTCTTATTTACCAAGGGGAAGGAAAATTCCTCAGCTTTCCCAAGGACAAAAGCAGAGTTTTACAGGGCGCTGAACAGTTTGACTGGGGCCAAAAAATTCTCGCCGACCAGCGACAAGATGCCCTGTTTGTATTGCCCAATTGGCAGATTGACAACCAGCTTTACAATATCTACTACTTTCGTACCCCCGCCGGATTTGTGTTCGGTTCGTTAATGCCTTTAAGTGATTTTAACCGCTCAATAAGTACCATCACCACCATTACCTTATTGGCTGGCGGCGGCATTGGTAGCGCTTTTATCGTATTGATGGTGTTGTGGTTACGACGGTTATTCTCACCATTTGACGAAGTATTGCAACGGATTCAAAAATCCATTACCCGCCTGCCAGACGACAAGCATACAGTGGTGATCACACCC
>JBLGCB010000218.1:0-10915 GCA_047617105.1 Phenylobacterium sp.
GCCAGCGCTGGAAAGCACATATAACGGAGAATTTAAAGCGATGGTTGTTGACAATAATATGCCGACTAAGGAAAAGTTGTTTGAGACCACAACCATTATTCATCAGCAGTTATTGAAGATTGAAGTTAAATAAACCGTTTGATGACAGCATACCGAGTCGGTAAAAATAATAATCATAGGACAATCACTGCCAAAACAAAACCTCAGTTATTAAAGTAACTATCCCACATACAAAATGAATCTACGTCCCTCGGCCTTACCCCCTACGAACCATTCTTATGCTTATCCAACGCCACCACCAACATCTGATATTCTTGCTTTTCATCCCCAGTCATCAAACCCGTTTTGGCTTTGAGCAATAACTGCTCTGCCCGTTGGTTAAGATACTCATCTTCAATAAAACGGATGGTGGCTTTAAATTCTTCCACCAACAGCGCATCATCCACCATATGGTCCCACGCGGCGAGACGACTGATATACACGCCCTCTTTGGTATCCCGATAGGCTTCAATCAATTGCGCAGTGGTGGCATTGGTCATCTGTAAGATAGTTTTTTGTATATTAAACAACAAGGCAAAACCCGGCATATCAATGTTTTCATAGGCGGAGTTCAACGGAATTTCATTGGCCACACTAGGCTGCTGCACTAGCAATCCTATCGCTCGGCGCATCGGGGTCAATTTCATTTTATTGGCTTTTATCGGCGCGGTTTGTGGTATCTGGGTAAAATAACTGTCTAGCTGATGACGTTCCCGGCCAACAATGCTGGCCAACTTATCGAGGATAATATCGCGGAAAAAGACGCTGGGGATTTTTTCAATCAGCGGTTTGGCGGCTGCTACTAATGCGGTTTTGCCGCTGTCGGTGGTGCTGTCGATGGTTTGTAGCAGGTGTTCAAAAAAGAACTGACTAAACGATTTCGCTTCACCAAGACGTGTTTCAAACGCCTCTTTGCCTTCTTTTTGCACTAGGGTATCTGGGTCTTCGCCTTCGGGTAAAAAAGTGAAGGTCAATTCAATACCGTCTTTAAGGTGGGTTAAGGCGTTTTCGAGTGCCCGCCAAGCCGCAGCAATCCCCGCCTTATCGCCGTCATAACAAAAAATCACTTTTCTCACTACCCTAAACAGCATTTGCAAGTGCTCAGGAGTGGTCGACGTACCCAGCGATGCCACCGCATTACGAATGCCGAACTCAGCCAACGCAACCACGTCCATATACCCTTCAACCACCACCACTTCACTGACTTTGTCGTCAAACTGCTTGGCTTCATATAAGCCGTATAACTCATAACCCTTATGAAAAATTCGGGTCTCTGGTGAGTTAAGGTATTTGGGCTGACCATCACCGAACATACGTCCGCCAAAACCAATCACTTTACCCCGCCGATTGCGAATGGGAAACATCAATCGGTCACGAAAAAAATCATATACCTTGCCACTGTCGTTGGAAGTCGTGACTTTTAAATCTTGTAGTTGCTGGCTTAAGGTATTATTGGTGGCGAACATTTTCATCGCGCCGTCCCACTCAGACGGTGCGTAACCAATGCCAAACTGCTTTACTACTTCGCCAGACAAACCACGGCTTTTAATGTAATCAATCACTTTTTTTGAATTGGCGTGGTGTTTTAACTGATGGCGAAAAAAGCGCGAAACTTGTTCCATCAGTTCAAAATCTGATTGGATCACCGCTTTAGAATACTGCGGTTTGGCTAGGGTTTTGCCATCCTCAGTGGGGATTTCCATATGGTGTTTTTGCGCCAAATCTTCGATGGCTTCGACAAATTCAAGCTTTTCGTATTCCATTAAAAAGGTGATCACATTGCCGCTAACACCACAACCAAAGCAATGGTAAAACTGTTTGTCGGGGCTGACTGAAAATGAAGGGGATTTTTCGTTATGGAACGGGCAACAGGCCTGATAGTTTTTACCGGCTTTTTTCAGCGGCACATAACCATCAATCAAATCAATGATGTCGGTTCGGGCAATTAAGTCATCGATGAAATAACGGGGGATCTTGCCAGCCAATGGAGGTTACCTTAGAGATTTGGGCGTCAGTAATTGAGCTATTGATTTAAATCAAACGTCTTTGTTCTCTTCATATTACCACAGAGACGCAGAGGGCGCAGAGTAAGCACAGAGAAAAACAAGCTAAAAAACCACATGCTAAAAACAACAAAACCGCACTCTGCTACAGAGTGCGGTTTATTGCAATGTGATATGATATCAAACGCTTTTTATGCGTTAAGGCGAGCCTTGATAATACCGCTTACCACGGTCATATCTGCTCTGCCCAGCATTTGAGGTTTTAACACCCCCATGACCTTGCCCATGTCTTTCATGCCAGCGGCATTCAAGTCAGTGATGGCTTGTTCAATCAATGCTGCAATCTCGCTTTCACTCAAACCCTGGGGAAGAAAATCTTCTAGGACTTTAATTTCAGCGGCTTCGTTATCGGCCAAGTCGTTGCGATCACCTTCCCGAAACAGTTTAATCGCGTCTTTACGCTGTTTAACCATTTTGGTAATAACTTTGGTGATGGCTTCGTCATCAAGCGTAATACGCTCATCGATTTCGATTTGCTTTATTGCGGCCAATGCCATGCGAATGGTACCAAGGCGTTGTTTCTCCTTGGCTCGCATCGCATCTTTCATCGCATTCTTTAGCTGTTCGCTAAGACTCATACTTTTAGTAAAGTCTTACGCGACGAGCGTTTTCACGAGACACTTTTTTCAAGTGACGCTTAACCGCTGACGCTTTTTTGCGCTTACGCTCAGCAGTTGGCTTTTCATAGAATTCACGACGACGTACTTCTGCTAAAACACCTGCTTTTTCACATGAACGCTTGAAACGACGTAATGCGATGTCAAACGGTTCGTTCTCTCTTACTTTAACGATTGGCATTAAAAATTCACCTAACTTCTTTTAGTTTAAATGGCTTAATAGGATGAACTATTCCCGCTGTTCTACATCCACAAGAATTCTCTCATCATGTGAAACAACCTAAGTATAGTCAGTCCATTAAAAATTGGTGCAGCATTTTAAGCCGAACCACCGTGAATTGTAAAGGATAAAAGCTGGTTAATTACGAATTAACCCGGTAAAATCGCAGCTTAGGCTAGCGCAAAGAAATAATTATCCATATTAGGCAGGATAGAGCTTCGTCTTCAAGGCTTGTTAGGTGGCGCATACTCATTGTATGTAACACCAGGCATAACGCAGAAGACGGCGCTATAGACCACTAAGATGGTTAATTATTTTTTGTAGGTAGCCTTAAATTTAATCGACAGTACAATTGTGCATTAACTGTGCATAACTAGGGGTATAAACTATGCGAGTTTTGGGGATTGAGACGTCTTGTGATGAAACCGGGATCGCCATTTATGACGAGCAACAGGGTTTATTGTCCCATCAATTATACTCACAAGTCGCCATTCATGCCGATTATGGCGGCGTAGTACCTGAACTGGCCTCAAGAGATCATGTCAGAAAAACCATTCCATTGATTAAAGCCGCGCTTAAAGAGGCCAATTGCAGCCAACAAGACATCGATGCCATCGCTTACACCGCAGGCCCAGGATTGGTCGGTGCACTGTTGGTCGGCACCTCAATTGGCCGCGCCCTCGCTTATGCGTGGGATAAACCCGCCATAGAAGTGCATCATATGGAAGGTCATCTGCTCGCCCCGATGCTCGAAGACAACGTGCCGACCTTCCCCTTTGTTGCGCTACTGGTATCAGGCGGCCACACCATGATGGTACAGGTCGACAATATTGGTGAATACACCATTTTAGGTGAATCGGTAGACGATGCCGCGGGTGAAGCGTTTGACAAAACCGCCAAATTACTTGGCCTTGATTACCCTGGCGGCCCTCGTCTGGCCAAATTGGCCGAACAAGGCGAGCCGGGACGTTTTGTCTTTCCTCGACCGATGACCAATAAACCCGGTCTCGACTTTAGTTTCAGTGGTCTTAAAACCGCCGCCGCCAATACCATTCGCGCACAAGGCGGGCCAACCATTGAGTTGCAAACCCAAGCCGATATCGCGCACGCGTTTCAACATGCTGTAGCCGATACCTTAGTGATTAAATGCCGCCGAGCACTAGAGCACACCAATATCAACCAGCTAGTTGTCGCTGGTGGGGTCAGTGCCAATACCTATTTACGCGAGAAGTTACAAGAATTGATGGATAAGCGCAATGGCGAGGTGTTTTACCCGCGACTGGAGTTTTGCACCGACAATGGTGCGATGATTGCTTTTGCCGGAATGCAGCGATTAAAGGCCGGACAAACGGTTGGTTTGAGTATTAAGGCCAAACCTAGATGGCCTTTGGATACTTTGCTTTCAGTTGTCAATTAGGCCAAAGATCAGTTAGTAGCGATAAGCATAAATATTCCGCCTACTTGCGGATTTTGCCCTCAGTGCCTTTCAGTAAACGAACAATATTTTCCCTGTGCCTGGCAACAATCAATAGCGACAACATCACCACAGGCACGGTATACAAGGGTTTGACAAAATAAGTATAAAGCGGCGCTAAGATGGCGGTAATGATAGAAGCCAGTGAAGAGTAACCAAAAATCAACGCCACTGCCAGCCAAGTGCCGACCAGTAAACCCACCAAAGTGGCACCAATGGGGATCAACGCACCCAATGCCGTCGCAACCCCTTTGCCTCCCTTGAAATTAAAAAACAACGGGAAAATATGGCCGACACAAGCGGCAACGGCAATTAGGCCGAGGTAAACCGGGGATATCTTTAAAAAGTAACCACTCCACACCGGGATGGTGCCTTTTAATACATCAAACACCAAAGTCAGCGCAGCAGGGACTCGGCCGCCAATGCGTAAAACATTGGTGGCACCAGGATTATTTGAACCTTCACTACGAGGATCGGGTAACGACCACAGTCGGCAAATTAAAACTGCGGAGCTTACCGAACCCAGCAAATAGGCAAACAAGATCATCAACACGGCATTAATTATCATTACAACGCTATCTCATCTTACAAATTTACGTTAAAATCCCCCGCGCTTCTTTTGTATAGCCGTTAAAAGCCACATGAAGAAACGCAAAGCAATGCAACAGAGTACAGGTTTTAGCCTGTGTATGTTATCCGACCAGCCATTTAGGATCCAGAATTAATTTACTGTCGGATCCTTGAAACCAAAGAAAAAATTATGGATATCGTTTTTATTCAACAATTAGCCGTAAACACCACCATCGGGGTTTACGAATGGGAAAAAAAAATCAAACAAAAGTTGTTGTTTGATCTTGAGATTGCCAGTGATGTTGGTGTCGCCGCCGCCACTGACAATATCGATGATGCCATTGATTATGCCGTCGTATCCGACACCATTACCCGGTATGTCGAACAAAATCAATTTGAATTGATTGAAACCGTGGCCGAAGCCGTGGCCAACATCATTCTCACTGACTTTGCCGCCAATTGGGTTTCGCTTACTATACAAAAGCCCGGTGCGGTAGAAAATGCACTCACCGTCGGCGTGAAAATCACAAGGCAGAAAACAGCGTGAGCCAGATTTATATCAGTGTTGGTAGCAATATCGACAAACAGCGTTATATCAGCAATGCCCTTAATGCCCTTGAAACAACCTTCAATGAAGTGTCCATCTCATCGATTTATGAAAGCGAAGCGGTCGGCTTCAAAGGCACCAACTTTTACAACTTGGTGGTGGGGGCACAAACGTCTCTATCACTAGAGCAAGTGGTCGAAGCTTTAAAGCGTATTGAGCAGGACAATGACCGCGTTCGCAGCGCGGCAAAATTTAGTCCGCGAACATTGGATCTTGATTTGTTGACCTATGACGATATTATCGCCGAGCAACCAGCACAAATTCCCCGTGATGAAATCACCAAAAATGCGTTTGTTTTATGGCCATTGGCAGAAATAGCCCCCACTGAACGGCATCCGGTGAGTCAACTGAGCTATCAGCAGTTGTGGCAACAATATGATCAACAAAAGCAAAAGCTTTGGGTCGTATCGTTCAACAGAGATTAACAGCATTAGCAGCTTAACGAACAACACCCAATCGTCAGATAAACGCACAACATAGGAAACCACATGAGCACTTTAGAAATCATCATTTTGGCAATTATTCAGGGGCTAACTGAATTTTTGCCTATCTCCAGCTCTGCCCACTTGATTTTACCGTCGCAGTTACTCGGCTGGAAAGATCAGGGGCTGGCCTTTGATGTTGCTGTGCATGTCGGTACCTTAATGGCGGTATTGCTGTATTTTCGTCAAGACGTCACCCAGATTACCATTGCGTGGTTTAGTTCACTGACCGGAGAGCAATCGGCCAATAGTCGACTGGCCTGGTGCATTATCATAGGCACCATTCCAGCAGCTCTGGCGGGGTTGCTGCTCAAAGATTACGTCGAAGTATATGCTCGCTCTATCAGCGTGATTGCAGGCACCACCATCATCTTTGGTTTATTACTCGGTTGGGCTGACCGCACCGCGCCACAAATCAAAGTCATCGAACAAATCACCTTTAAAAACGCCCTTATGATTGGACTGGCCCAGGCCGTGGCGCTGATCCCCGGCACTTCACGTTCGGGTATCACCATGACCGCCGGTTTAATGCTTGGCCTAGATCGCCAATCTGCGGCACGTTTTTCATTTTTACTGTCAATTCCCATCATCACTTTAGCCGGCGGTTACCATACGCTTAAGCTGGCCACAGGTGATATCGCGGTTGACTGGGCTGCCATTGTCTTAGGCACTGTGATATCTTTTATCAGCGCTTACGCTTGTATTCACTACTTCCTGGTCTGGTTAGAGCGCGTAGGCATGAAGCCTTTTGTTATTTATCGTTTAATTTTAGGCGTGGTTTTGATTGGTTTTGTTTGGTTATAACAAGCGGTTTTCCCACCAGGAGCATTAATGTACACCGGATTTTTTGGGCTCAGTGAGCAACCATTTTCAATTTCCCCTAATCCTCAGTATTTGTTTATGAGCAATCGCCACAAAGAGGCGCTTGCTCATCTTAATCACGGACTGGGTGATAGTGGCGGTTTTGTTTTATTAACGGGTGAAGTGGGTACTGGCAAAACCACCGTTTCTCGCTGTATGCTAGAACAATTGCCCGACACCACTGAGGTGGCTTTTATTCTCAACCCGACTCTGTCGGAGTTGGAATTGCTCGGCACCATTTGTGATGAGTTTAAAATTCGTTTTAAACGCGCCGATGCGACGTTAAAAATGCTCACCGATAAAATCAAAGCTCGGCTGCTGAAAAACCACGACAGTGGCAAAAATACTCTGCTGATCATCGATGAAGCACAGCATTTAAAAACCGAAGTACTAGAACAACTGCGTTTATTGACCAACCTCGAAACCAATACCAAAAAACTGTTGCAGATTATTCTGATTGGTCAACCTGAATTACAGCAACTGTTAAAGCGTCAGGAGCTAAGGCAACTGGCGCAAAGGATCACCGCCCGCTATCATTTACTGCCGCTAACGCAACAAGAAATCGGGTTATATCTGCAACATCGCTTATATGTGGCGGGTTGTCAAAGACCTGTATTTGCCCCTAAAGCGGTTGCTCAAATCCATCAAATCACCAAGGGCATTCCGCGCCTGATTAACTTATTGAGCGACCGGGCATTGATGGGGGCTTACGCCACTCAATCGCCGTTGGTGACCAAAAAAATCGTGGTTCAGGCCGCCAAAGAAATTCTGGTGTTTGACCACGATACCGTATCCGGCAATGCTTTTAACGCCAATCCTTTAACCGCTAATCCATGGAAATGGCTGCCCGTTCTGCTGACGATTATTGTGGTGCTGGCATCAGCGCTGATTTATACCACTTTTGATCAATCGGCTAACGAAGCTATGGCAACGCCCAAAGCTGCGCCAACCACAGTGACTAAGCCTCCAAAAGCGCCTCTAAAAGCGCCTGTCGAAGCGCCAGATAAAGACACACCTGCTCAGGCCCCTGAATCAGCCAACCCCATCACCACACCACTTACAACGGATCAATAATGTCGTATTTACTGGACGCTCTAAACAAATCCGGCGCAGATACCCCGGAAAATCATCAAACTGGCCATCAGCCTACTCAGCCATTGGGCCAGCCATCAGCGCAGCCAATGAATCAGCCACTAACGGCACAGCAAATAATGTATAACCAAGCCGCTTTTGGTCAAGAATCTTTGGCCCGCGATGAAAGCAGCAATATCTATAAGTGGATATCAGTGGTGCTGGCGCTGGTACTAACCCTGATTGTTGGTTATGTACTGGGCAATAAATTTACCATCCTGTCGGCGCTTGCGCCTGATTCTGCTGAACCTGTGCCGTTGGTGGCAGAGCAAACTCAACCAATACCTGTAACGGCAGCTAAAACAATCTTGGTGGCCCCTGTACAGACCGCAACAGCCGTTCTTACACCTACTGTCAGGCCAGAGGCTAAACCAGCCGTTATCGCGGCCCCGGCTGTTGAGGAGCAGCAACTGGTCATTTCTGGTCAGCGTGCCCAGACTAATCCAGCGACGACTGAGTCAACCACAGCCATCAATAACAATAAAGACACGGGTTTAGGGGATATCTCAGCGGATTTGCTGAAAAAGTTCAATGCTGCCATTGAGCAAAGCGAAAGTACTTCTGTTGAAGATGATGTCACTGAGCAGCAACAAATCCTGCAAAGTGGTGAACGTATAAAACAATTATTTAGTGACGTTACCGCCATTGACCAATTAGATCCAGAATTTCAGGCGACCATCCCTGACTTGACTTATGGCACCCATATCTATGCCACCGACCCGCGTCAGCGCTGGGTTAAAATCAACGATAACACCTTGCAAGAAGATCAATGGATCAATAATGAGATTCTGGTGATTGAGATTCAGCACCAATTTGTGGTGCTTGAAATGAATCATGTGCGGTTTAGTTTAAGTGCGTTAACTGATTGGACGCAGCGGTAAAAGAAGCGAATAGGCATTCGCTTCTTTTCATCCTACATTACAATTCGATCATCATCGCAGTATACATCGCCAAATTCAGCTTAAGCTGTTCCACAGTGATAAACTCATGTTCAGAATGGCCAGTATAAGCATGGCCTGGCATCGAAGGCCCAAAACTCAACGCATTGGGCAATAACTTAGCATTGGTAGAACCCGCGCCCGACACTGCTTTGGGATTGGCCACTCCGGTGAAATGGCTAAAGATATTCAGCAGTGGTTGAACATGGGGCGCACCAGTGACCACCAAAGGGTCGCCAAAGTACAATTGGCTCACGACTAGCGTCACACCATGTTTTTGCGCCCAACCATCCATTGCGGCCTGTGACTGGGTTTTCAATAATGCCTCTGCTTTACCCGCCGGACGACGCAAGTTGATGTTAATATTAATCCCCTTGTCGCTGGCCTTAATCACCGTCGGTGCTAGGCTCATTTTGCCCATAAATGAATGTCCATAAGCAATATCACCAAACTTCTCTGCATATAACCCGGTGCCAACCAACTCGTTAAGAAACGCCACGGTTAAACTTGCGGTATTTTTTGGCCATTTTTCAGTGGCGAGAATATCCGCCAAAAACGCAATCGCATTCAACCCATCTTCTGGCGCTGACGAATGAGCTGATTTACCTTTGGCGGTAATGGTCAGAGTCTTTTGCTTTAATACAAAACTAAATGTCAGTAGAGGATGTTTTAACGCCTGAGTTTTTAATCGGTTCATTAACACTTTTGAGGCGTTGTTGATCACCACTTTGGCATCTTCCGGAATTTGGCTACCAAATGAACCACTGGCAAAATCGCCAATATAGGCGGTTTTTTTATCATCAAGGTATTTGGTGGTCGGCATATCCAGTTTGATATTGCTCCAACCCTTCTCAGCCGTCACAACAGGGTATTCCGCATCGATGGTGACGTTGATGGGTGGTACTTCATAGGTTTTCAAAAATGTTCTGAAATGCTCCCAATCAGACTCTTCGGCCATATAGATCATCAATTCAATTTTCTTATTGAGCTTAATGCCTTTGTCCTTAATCGCTTTCATCGCATAAAGGGCGGTGGCAATAGGGCCTTTATCATCTTCGGTGCCTCGAGCAACCAACAGTCCCGGCTCTGATTCACTGTCTAGCTCAAATGGACTCTTACGCCATTTAGAGGCATCAGCTGGCTGTACATCGCCGTGGGTCATAATACCGAAGCGTTCAGTTGATTCTCCTAGGGTGATGATCATCACATAACCATGATCCTCATAATTCAGCCCCAATGAACCGCTTAGCTGGCGAATGTACTGTTTAAAACCGGTGAAGTGTGGATTTTTCTCCATCGACAGGCCATCAACCGCAAAGGTTTGATAACTGACCATTTTGGCCAGTGCATCAATCACTTGTTGATGATAAGTATCAACCGCATATTTTGCGGTATTATCAGCAACATCGGACACTTTCGCCGCCCAACACGAAACGCTCAAACAACTCATAAAAGTAAAACAAACCCAAAATAAACGCATTAAAAAACCCTCGTAGGGTGCGCACTGCGCACCATTAATGTTGATTTAAGCCAAACCCATACTCGTTTGATAAGCAAAATAACCGATGATACATCGTAGGGTGGGCACGTTTTTTTCACCCACACGGACGTGGGGGAAGGCGCTGTGCAGGAGCACAACAGCGTTTGTGCCCACGCGTTATCTTCCCGCCAACGGTCAGCCCAAAGAAAACCCAAACCGTGTAATGGTATTACGTTGAACCCATCAATCTTTTCGCCCTTCCTTTGCGTAGCAAAATCATAGCAGCCAAGACATAAAAAAGCCCCAAACGCGTAGCGTTCGGGGCTGTTTTATTTATTGGGTGCCTGGCGGTGTCCTACTCTCACATGGGATCTCCCACACTACCATCGGCGCTAACACGTTTCACTTCTGAGTTCGGGATGGGATCAGGTGG
>JBLGCB010000219.1:0-10897 GCA_047617105.1 Phenylobacterium sp.
CAGAGGTGGGTAACTGGTCTTTGCAGGTCAGCGGGCCGTTAAAACAGCAGGTCTCTTATGCCTTTAAAGTTGAAGAGTTTTTACCAGAGCGGATGAAACTGAGCTTTAACCAAGGCGATAAGAAACCGATTGTGGTGGGCAACAAAGGACGGTTAAAAGTGGCTGTACTGGGCGAATATTTATATGGCGCACCTGCGGCGGGTAATCGCCTAAGCACGCTAATGAGCCTTAGCCACTGGCGCAGCCCAATTGAAAGCCTGAAAAACTATGAGTTTGGCGACAGTGCAAGTCGAATTGAGCAACATAACTTTGAACTTAATGATCTGAAACTCAATGATAAAGGAGAGGGGCTGCTAGAGGTTAAGTCACAGTGGCAGGGGATCCGCTCGCCGTTAAAAGTCAGGCTAATTAGCAGTTTATATGAATCTGGCGGCAGACCGGTGACTCGGGTCTATTCAGCGCTGATGTGGCCTGCTGAATCCTTGATTGGTATTCGTAGCAGCTTTCGTTCTGATGGGGACGAGGATGGTGGGCCTGAAGCCAATTCAAGGGTGAAATTTGATATCGTTAAAGCAAACGTGGCCGGACAATTACAAAAGGCCAGTAATCTTGAGGTTAACCTTATTCGCGAAGATCGCCGTTATTTTTGGGTCTATAACGCTTCACGAGGTTGGCATTATGAGTTCAGTGATAAAGAATTTATTGAAGTTAGTCAGCCATTAGAAATTCAACAAGGCACTGCTGCTAAGGTCGAATTTCCGGTGAGCTACGGCCACTATCGATTAGAAGTCAAAGACCCGGTCAGTAAGCTGGTCAGCAGCGTGCGTTTTTATGCGGGTCATAACTGGTATGAAGATTGGCAGAATGCGAACTCAGGTTCACAAGCGGCCAGACCAGATAAAGTCACCATTGCCCTAGACAAAGCCAGCTATCAAGCGGGTGATATCGCCAAAGCCACCATCGTGCCACCAACGGCTGGTGAAGCGATTGTGATGGTTGAAGGTAATGGTCCGTTATGGATGGAACGCATCAGTGTGCCAAAAGAAGGCATCACCATTGATATTCCGGTCAGTAGCGAGTGGAAACATCACAACCTCTATGTCACCGCGGTGGTCCTGCGCCAAGGTGACCAGAAAAAATCCATCACCCCTAAACGCAGTTTCGGTTTGGCATTTTTGCCCCTTGACCGCACCGCGCGAAAACTCCAGCTCACCATTGATAGTCCTGAAAAAGTCCGTCCACAGCGCACCATTAATACCAAGATTAATATTACCGACTCGAGTGGTAAAGTCCCCGATGGCCCAGTGTATATCACCTTAGCAGCGGTGGATGTGGGGGTTTTAAGCATCAGCAACTTTGTCAGCCCATCGCCATTTGACCACTTTTTTGGCCAGCGTCGTTATGCGGTGCAAAGCCGGGATATGTACGACCAGGTGATTGAACTCAACGATGCGCAAAAAGCCCGCCTACGTTTTGGCGGTGATGCCGATGTTAGCCGCGGTGGTAAAGCACCGCAATCTGAGGTGCAAATTGTGTCGCTGTTCAGCGGCCTAGTGGCAGCTGAAAACGGCGTGGCCAGTGTCGATTTAACCCTGCCAGACTTTAATGGTCGCTTACGGCTGATGGCAGTGGCTTTTTCTGAGGATGATTTTGGTCATCAGCAAAAAGAAATGACCGTTGCCGCGCCAGTGGTGACTCAAATCTCGATGCCAAGGTTTTTGGCCACGGGTGACAAAGCCATTATTGCGCTGGATGTGAACAACTTAAGTGGTCAAGCACAGGCGATGACGGTGCAGATGCACAGTGACGGTGGAGTGCGTTTTATCAGCAAAAGCAAAGGGAAAACGGCTAGCCAAAGCAAAACCAAAGCCATCAAGTTGCAAGATAAACAAAAAACCACGGTTAGATTTGCCATTGAAGCCACCGAATTTAGTGGTTCGGCTCGCGTCAGCATGACCCTAGAAGGTATGACCCTGGATGGTGTGACGCTGGATGATGATAAGCTAGAGGTCATCAAACGCGATTGGACGCTGGGTCTTAGGCCGCCATACCCGGCATTGATCAGCCGTAAAACCAAAATATTAGATCAGGGTGAAAGGTTTACCCTCAATAACAAAGACATTGCCGGGATGATCCCCCGCACCGTAGACGCAGTGTTATCGGTGTCTGCTCAGGCCAATTTGAATTTACCCGAGCAATTGAAAAGCCTGCTGGCGTATCCGTATGGCTGTCTGGAGCAAACTAGCAGCCGGGCTTTTCCCTTGTTATATGCCAACGCTGAACGACAGCGCTTATTTGGCCTTAAAAACATCGATGAATCTGAGCGGCTTAAAATGATTGCTCAGGGCATTGATCGCATCAGTTCGATGCAACGCCATAACGGTGGTTTTGGTTTGTGGAGCAATGACTCCCAAGAAGAACATTGGTTAACCGCTTTTGTCGCTGACTTTTTACTCAGCGCCCGGGATATGGGCATTGAAGTCTCCGCACCGCTGCTGGACAAAACCATGCGACGTTTAACCGAATATGTTAATCGGGGAGGGCGCTTTTATAACGAGCGCTGGAGTGAGGACCGCAAGCATTATACCTTTGCTTATAAAGCCTATGCCGCTTATGTGTTGTCGCGGGTTAATCAGGCACCCTTGGGGGCGATGCGAACCTTATTTGATCGCAAGCAAGCCGAAGCAAAAACCGGCTTGCCACTGGTGCAACTGGGATTGGCGTTGGAGAAAATGGGCGATAAAAAACGGGGTTTAAAAGCCATTGAACTGGGACTGGCGAAAAAGCGTGAAGCTAAGCACCGTTATTACGGTGATTACGGCAGTGACATTCGCGATAAGGCGATGATGATCCATTTGCTGTTAGACAACAAAGTCGAGACTAAAAAGGCGATAGCCTTAAGCTTCGAACTGGTGAGCCGACTCAAAAGTCAAAAATGGCTAAGCACCCAAGAGCGCCATGCGCTGTTTATGGCGGGTATGGCGTTAGAAGAGAATTCAAACGATAGCTGGTTGGCCAAAGTCTTCTGGGGCGCGTCTGAGCAATCGATTGCCACAGAATCGGCGTATTACCAGCGTCTTAATGGTCAGATGATCACACAAGGGGTGGCCATTGAATCGCAAAATGAAAGCCCACTATTTGCCAGTGCGACCATCAGCGGTTATGGGATTAACAAGCCTCCGGTAGAGTCAAACGGCATGTCTATTAGGCGTTATTGGTATAACACCGACGGCAAAGCCTTGTTTACAGGTAAGGGCGCTAAAGAAGTGGAAGTCGGCGATTTACTGATAGTGCAATTGCAGGTATCGGCCGAACATCGCAGCCCAGATGCGCTGGTGATTGACTTAATTCCGGCAGGATTTGAGCTTGAAAACCAAAACCTCGAACACGCGATGAAACTGGACACCTTCCGCTTTAAAGGCAAGGATTTTAACGCCATCAGTCGATATACCAAGATTAAGCATTACGAGTATCGTGATGATCGTTATGTGGTGGCGTTGGACTTGGGCCGTGCTGATGCCAATGTATTTTACCTGCTGCGGGCGGTGACACCGGGCAGCTACAAAGTGCCTGCGCCGCTGGTTGAAGATATGTATAACCCGCAAAAACGTGGCGTTGGCAGGACCTTAGACAGCATCGTGGTGGTTGCACCATAATTGTGGCTTGGGGTAACAGCAAACGCTGGCTGATGTTGACGGTCATGCTGGTGGCCATATTGCTGTTCACAGCATGGCTGCTCAATACCCTTTTTCCGCTGAACTTGGCGGATAAAACTGGCCAGCAACGCTTTGCCCGTATCGTGGTCGACCAAAACGACAGGCCATTGCGAGCGTTTGCCGACGACAAAGGCGTTTGGCGATATGAGGTGACCCTTGAACAGGTGTCACCGCTGTATATCGAAGCGCTGCTGAACTATGAAGATCGTTGGTTTTGGTCCCATCCGGGCATTAATCCCTTATCAATTCTCAGGGCCGCTTACCAAAATATTAGCAATGGTCGAATTGTCTCTGGCGGTTCTACCATTTCGATGCAAGTCGCGCGTTTGCTTCACCCTCATCGACGCACCATGGCGGGTAAACTGAGCCAAATATTTCGCACCGTGCAGCTCGAATGGTATTTGACCAAACGAGATATCCTCAATATCTATCTGAATATCGCCCCCTTTGGTGGCACCCTTGAAGGGGTGCAGGCCGCCAGTTTTATCTACCTTAACAAACCCGCCTCAGAACTGACCCATGCCGAAGCCGCTTTGCTGGCGGTTTTGCCCCAAGCACCGACCCGCTATCGACCAGACTTGCATCCACAGGCGGCGCAAAGGGCCAGAGATAAAGTATTGGATCGGCTGGCGGGATCGGGTATATGGTCACAAATCGAAGTGGATGATGCCAAAATTGAACAGGTTTATGCTTCGCGGGCCAAGCAGTTGCAATTGGCCCCGTTGCTAGCGCAGCGGCTGTTGAAAGGTAGTAACAAAGCACCGGTAGTGCACACCACCATCGATGGTGACTTACAGCAGTCATTAGAAGAGTATGTGCGTGGTTATGTACAAAGCTTACCTGCACGAACCTCGGCGGCGGTGCTGGTGGTTGATAACCAAACCGCAGCGGTGAAAGCTTATCTGGGCTCGGCCGATTTTGCTGATAACAGTCGTTTTGGCCATGTGGATATGGTCAGGGCCATTCGCTCACCGGGTTCGACCCTTAAACCATTCTTATATGCGCTGGCACTAGAAGAAGGTTTAATACACTCACAATCATTACTGGCTGACGTGCCGCGTTCGTGGGGGCGTTATCGACCATCCAATTTTAACAATGGATTTTCAGGCCCTGTATCGGCCAGTGAAGCGTTACAGCGTTCGCTTAACGTGCCTTTTATTGATTTGCTCGAACGTTACGGGGCGGAACGTTTTGTCGCCAAACTCGAAGCGGCTGGACTGAAACTGAATATCCCCGGTGGTAAAGCCAATTTGGCGGTGATACTGGGCGGGGCAGGTACTTCGCTTGAACGGCTGGTGAGCAGTTATATGGCACTGGCGCGGGGCGGTAAAACCACCGAACTGACTTTTTTGAGGACAGATTTAAGGACAGAGCCGAAGCAGGTAAAGCGAGAACGCCATTTTTTCAGCGAACAAAGCGCTTGGATCACCTATAAAACCTTATCTGGTATTTCCCGGCCGGGTAGCCTTAATACCTATGCCTTATTAAAAAGCGAGCAACAATTGGCCTGGAAAACTGGCACCAGTTTTGGTTTCAGAGATACCTGGGCGATTGGAGTGAGTCAGCAATATACCATTGGCGTGTGGCTTGGACGCCCAGATGGCACGCCGCTGCCGGGGTTTAATGGCCGCGAAACTGCCGGACCCTTGTTATTTGCGGTATCAGATCATATTCAGCAGCAAGTTAAAGCGCCCCAGCAGCCTGATAATATCGAACAACAGCTGATTTGCTGGCCCTTAGGGCTGCCACTAACAGCGCAACATTGTCACCAAAGCAAACAGGCATGGACCATCGCGGGTTTAGTGCCACCCACTTGGCATGGCGGTGATGCTGGGTCGTGGCAAGCTAATCCGTTGCCTTACTGGGTGAATCGCAAAACCGGCAAACTGGTTAACCCCGATTGTTTGGTGACTGACACGGTTAAAAAATCCGCCGCCTTATGGCCCAAAGTCCTCAGCCCCTGGTTGCCCTATAAATATCGCCGTGAAGGGCAGATCCCATCACTGGATGCCAGTTGCCAGACAATATCAACCTTGGCCAGCAGTGGGTTAAAAATCACCGGTATTGAAGCGGATAGCGTTTATCGCAGCGCCAGTAATTCAACGGTGTTGCCCGAGGTTACCCTGCAAGCCATCGGCGGTAGCGGCAGTTACCATTGGTATATTAATGGTGCGTTGGTCTACTCCGGTAAAGGGTCGGGTAATGGCATTGTGCATTTATTAGACAGCCCCGGAAAACAACAGATCTTGGTCGCAGATGATGCGGGTAACGTCGATAAAGTAAACGTGATGGTTGATAGATAATCAGCATTTTAACCACTTGGGCTTAATTGTGTCTTATAACGCCTATTTTCACCGTTTAAAAATTCTTCTTATTGCTTGAATTTTGTCACAAAAACATTTTTGTTAACATTTATTTAATCTTGTCTGTATTTTTACTATAATTAAATCAATGACTTATGGTAGACCTGAAAAGGGTTGTTAAAATATAAGTTGCAATAGTTAATAACAAATGTAAAATACTTATCATTCTTCAGTAGTAGGCCAGTTTAGTGGCTTTAGAACGTTAAAACGTAAAACATGAAATTCAAGGCAGTAAATCAGATGAGCAAGTCAAAAAGTGTATTAATCGCGGGTCTTCTAGCCTGCACTATCGCGCCAGCCAGTGCTGCGTTAGGTATTAGTGCCGCGGAAGTTATACCAACTAAAAATGTATCTGTCAGTGAAAAAGGCATTGCTCATGCTTTTGGTCTTAATGCCAATCATAGCTTCAAAGCCAGTGGCAACTTCGCCACCAAAGCCGGTTCAACCAAAGTTAAATTAACTCAGTTTTATAAAGGTTTGCCCGTTTATGGCACCCATGCGGTCGGCGAAAAACAAGCTAACGGTCCAGTTTTTGCTGCCAGCGGCGAAGTGCTGACTATGCCAGATATTGATGTTATCGCTAAAATCTCCAAAGCCTCTGCCGTCAGAGCTTTACAAATGCTGTTCGGTGCTAAATATATCTCCAACGTCAATGCCAGTTTGGTGATTGATGCCAAAACCAAGCAACTCGCTTTTAAAATCGATTTTTTAAACACCAGCCAATTATCTCGTCCTTTTGGACTGGTCAGCGCGATTGATGGTCATATCATCATGTCTGCCGACATTCTGGCCAATAAGGCCCATCAACCTACGGGTAAAGGCAAACCGCCTGTCGATGAGGGTACGCCTGCTTTAACCACAGGCCCGGGTGGCAACGATAAAACCGGTATGTATTACTACGGCAATGATTTTGGTGCATTAAAAGTCACCGAAAGTGGCGGCAATTGCAGCTTAGAAAACGACAACGTCAAAACCATCGATTTAAACCATGGCACCCGTGTCAATAAAAAGACCGTTGCTTTTGAATTCACTTGCCCTGAAAACTCTTATAAATTAATCAATGGTGCTTACTCGCCGTTAAATGATGCTCATGCTTTTGGTAACGTCATTTTTGATATGTATGGACAATGGTATGACGTTATACCTTTAAACCAAAAGCTTGAAATGCGAGTGCATTATTCAAACAACTACGAAAACGCCTTTTGGGATGGCACCGCCATGTCATTTGGTGATGGCGCAAGCACATTCTACCCATTGGTTAGCCTTGACGTATCTGCCCACGAAGTGAGCCACGGTGTCACTGAACAACGTTCAGGATTGATATACAGCGGCGAATCTGGCGGCATCAACGAAGCGTTTTCAGATATGGCCGGTGAAGCCGCCGAATATTATATGAACGGCAGCAATGACTGGATGGTCGGAGAGCAAATCTTCAAAGGTAACGGCGCTTTGCGTTATATGGACTTGCCTTCAAAGGATGGCAGTTCAATAGACCATGCCTCTGAAATGACGTCTGGCTTAGATGTACATTACAGCTCAGGGGTTTATAACCGTGCATTCTACCTGTTGGCCACCAGCGAAGACTGGAGTGTTGAAAAAGCGTTTGGCGTGATGCTGCGTGCTAACGAGTTATACTGGACCGCCAATTCGACTTTTGATGAAGGGGCTTGTGGGGTTGAATCTGCGGCGACTGACTTGGGTTTGAGTGCAGCTGATGTGACGACGGCTTTTGCTGGGGTTGGGGTCAACTGCCAATAAAGCTTTTTTGCGGCAAAAAGACGCCGCATAAAAGTGGGCTGCTGCGCAGGGCCTATGAAGGCTTAGTATTTTATTTGATAAACGCCCGGCTATGCCGGGCTTTTTTGTGGGTGTTGCACATTGGATGATGCCAAGCTTGCTTATCGCCTAAAATTGCCTGAGAATACAAGGGGATCACAGGGGATGACGCATTGAAAATAAACCACTTAACACTCACCAACTTTCGCCGCTTTGCTGAATTTGATATCACATTTGAGCCACAACTGACCGTGTTGGTGGCCCGTAATGGTGCAGGTAAATCCACTGTACTCGATGCTGTGGCGACTGCGTTAGGTTCTTTTTTAACCCGTTTGCCTAAGGTTTCTGGTATTAGCCCCAAAGAATCTGATTTTCGGGTATTATCTGATGGCCGTAAACCGTCTTATATGCGCATTACCGCGACAACCCCTGAGGGTATTTGCTGGAACAGAACCCGAAAACGAGATAAAAGTGAAAAAACCTTGGCTGATGTTCCCCAAGGTTATGGTAGAAAACAACTGCATGGTTACGTCGACCAGTTTGTTGATGCGTTTAATGCGGGTGAACCTTTTGAACTACCTGTTTTTATATACTACGGCACAGGGCGTGGGGTATTTGATGTTCCACAGCGGCAAAAAGGTTTTGGCAGAGAATTTTCGCGTTTTGATGCATTTAACGGCGCGCTGACCAGTCGTAATAATTTTAAGCGTTTTGTCGAATACTTTTACTTTTTAGAAGAACGTGAAAGTAAATTGCAAAAAGAACACCGTTCTTTTGATATTGAATTACCAGAACTCAAAGCCATTCGCGTGGCCATTCAACGTTTAATGCCTGAGTTTTCGAATCCCAGAGGGGTTTATCCAGCGGGGATTATGGTGGATTGGCAAAGCGCAGGTGAAAGCAAACAGCTTCGTATTGAACAATTAAGTGATGGTTATCGCACTACCTTGGCGATGGCCATGGATATCGCCTCACGCATGGCAGAGGCTAACCCAGATATGGCTGACCCGCTGGCGACCAAAGGCATTGTATTGATTGACGAGGTGGATTTGCACCTGCACCCAGGTTGGCAGCAACACATTTTAACTGACCTGATGCGGACCTTCCCTGAAATACAGTTTATTGTCTCGACCCATAGCGCGCCAGTGGTGACATCTGTAGAACCACAATGCTTGCGGGTGATTGATTGGCAAGGTGAGCAGCCGCGATTGATTCCAGTGCAATTCAATTACAGCACTTAGTTGCAACAGGTATGACACTGGATAGTGCGCGAGATAAGTTAGCGACAGCACTGCTGTATAAAGACGCTAATGGTCACTGGCCGTCTTTTTTCTCTGCATTGCGAGATTATCTTGGCGATGCAGCAGAACGGCAGTTGGCGTTGTTGGGAGAGCTTTGATTAAAAACATCGAGTGACAGAATATTGTTCTCAACCTACCATTAGGCAACATTTTAACCCCAACTACCTGATCTCTTCTCATTAATGACCTATATTTATTAAACGGCCGCATACTGGTGCCAAAGTTTAATTAAAGGAAACCCAATGGAACAAGAAAGTATCACCGCATGGTTTAGTTATGCCGGGCAGCAGCATTCGCTGGTGGTTGGGATTTGTGATTGGTTGAAACCAGCGGCGGCGGTGGCTGTGATCACACAAGCCATAGAGCAAGCCGTAACGAATAAAGAAGCCAGCTTTGAGCAGGTTAGGTTAGCTGCAAAACGTTATCGCTTGGATGATGACGATAACGCAGAACCCATCTATCGGCTACCACCCGGTGGTGCCATCAGTGAACTAGCGCTTGATATTGCTAAAAGTCCAATGCGTTTTATGCTGCTCAGTGATGCTTATTTTCAAAGTCAGCCTTGTTTGAATGAATTTTGCTTGAGCTTGTGTGCCAATGATACTGGTGATAATAAGCTGCCGATGTTGATAATGGTTGGCTTTGAGGATGTCACCAAGGTTTTGTCTGATGGTGAATTTGCCTTTGCCAACGCAATTGAAAACAGTACCCTGCTTGAAGCTCTTACCACAACCCATCAGGCACTCAGCAAAGAAATGACCAATAAGCGTGGTTTTGACCTTAGTGCTGGCTTTCGTTCAAAACTTCCTGAGATAGTTAAAACGTTATCAGGCCAAGTTTTTTCTACAGCAGAGCAAGACATCGACGCAGAAAAAGCCAAATCGTTGGCGATTGATATGTATCGTTATAGTTTTCGCTACTTGGCCTCAACAGGTTGTTCAGCCCACCAAGATGCTGTTGAAGGGTTATATAACAAATGGTGTAAAGGAGAACTTGCGGCAGAGTTGGTTGAAAAACTCGATCACTCCTTTAACGCAATAAAAGATGACGACGATGCCCAGGTATTTCTCAATTCGGTGTATCAATTGCTCAAAAATACCCACTCTATATGCGCACGGGCACAAACGAAGCGGGTCATTTTAGAGCTTTATGGTTTGGTGATATTCAAACTGTTAAGGCCGATAGGGGCAAGTTTGTTGACTGCATTTAAAGATAAAGACAATCTGATTAATGTTTATGTCGATGATGATACTGCGTGCAGTTTTGAAAATGCCATTCATGCAGCGTTGAGTTATTGTGCGACTCAAGGATTAACACCACGAATCACTCAAAGTGACGGGACAAATAATGCAATGGTCGATGGTATGGTTTTTTCCCGGCAGCTTACCATTAGTGGTAGTGGACAAAGTGAGTTACTGTTCGTTTTTCAGCAACTAATGACATATATGAGACCATTTGATGAAAGATTAATAAGTGACAAGCAGCTAAAGGATAAAAAACTGATCAGATTTTTTCGTGCAGGATTAAAAAACATCAAAAGTGGGCAGTATGGTGTGTTGGTGCTGGACTTACATCAATCCCGCGATAAAAACGGTTACCACAGGTTACTCGAAAAACTTGAAAGCACTATCAACGAAGGCTATGAAACAAAATTGTCCATCCCTTGTGTGGTTTTACGTAGCGAAACTACCCCCAGCGGAGAGTTTGGTAATACCATGTTATTTTCACCCGATGCCTTTGA
>JBLGCB010000220.1:0-10878 GCA_047617105.1 Phenylobacterium sp.
TAATTTTTTATGCAAAAAAGAAGCGTATTGACCCGCAGCGCCAAGCACATAGATGCTGTCAGGGTCACACTCATCATAAGTCATACCCGCTTTGGCACACAATACGCCCTCTGGGGTTAGGCCCAACAATGAGGCAATCTGAATCACCACCTCTTCGGAGAATTCCATAATTGAATGGTGTTCGAGAATATTGGCGGCCGAAGTGATGATTTTTTCGAGACCACGACGGCTTTGATTGATGGTTTTGATTTGCTGATACGAACGGATGGCAGCGATAATCGCCGTGGCCAGTTTACTGCGGGTTAATTCTGTTTTGGTTTTATAGTCATTGATGTCATATTCTTTAATCACGCTCTCTTCTGGGGCGTAACCAGGCTGACCTGTTCTTAAGATAATGCGAACTTCATTTTTATGCAAGTCTTCACGAATTTCTTTGGCGACATTTAATCCTGCTTCATCAGATTCCATCACCACATCGAGCAGTATCACCGCAATATCATCATGCTCGCGCATAAATTCGCTGGCTTCTTTGCCTGAATAGCAATCATGAAATCTTAGCCTGCGATCAAACACGTTTAAATCAGACAACGCCAATTTGGTTACTGAGTGGATCTCATGGTCATCATCAACAATCAGTACATCCCAATAGCCTGAGAATTCCTCCTCTTCACTGTCATCATCCTGATAATCTTCATCAACAAACAGTAACTCATCATTGTCTTCGAGATTGTCTGAATTCATAGTACCTCTGAAATATTGTCTGAATGAATACCAACACTGTCAAACTCGCCCCCAAAGGCAGCTAAATAGCAACTGAGCAACTGAGCAACAGCTTAACGACGGTCTAATGATGATGGCTTGGCAATGTAAATTTAACCGCTAATCATTAGTTTATAGTCAAAAAAGCCTTAAACCGCCACTCTAATTTTAGATTTAGACTAGATAGTGTCCGTCGACGTGTCGAACCACTTGAAACAAAGTGTCAGGGCGCTATCTATACGGTACATGGATGTACCGTCTTTTCGAATTATTGAAAAGTAAACGAAGTTCCACTTGCTTGAACGCAGTTTCCGCCAGAAATCTCACATCGATGTGAGTTTTTGGACTATAAAAAGATAGCTCAAGCTTGTTTATATGCCTTTGTGAGACAATTGCGCCAAACAACCCTTATTATCACTGTTAAGCCAATGCCAAACACGGCTTTCTTTACTACAGAGTGACTAAAATTAATTGTTTTTCTGCTAGCCTAAAACACTAACTAGCTGATATGTTAACAAAACGCTAGTTTATTGATGGTCAAAAGGAAATCGTCATCCATGTCGAATAAAATGTCTCATAAAGTTTATATCATCACAGGTGCCTCAGAAGGCATCGGTTTTGCGTTGGCCGAAGCCCTCGCCCTTACAGACTCTCCAAAGCTGGTTTTGGCAGCCCGCAATAGCGACAGACTCGCCATTTTACAACAACAACTAATTGAACAGGGTCTGGATGCAGACAATATTCTGGCAGTGCCCACCGACATCACCATTGAAACCGATTGCCAGCAATTGATCGCCCAAACCGTCAGCCGCTTTGGTCAAATAGATTATCTGATTAATAACGCCGGGATCACCATGTGGTCTGAATTCGACCAATTAACTGACTTATCGGTATTCGACAAAGTTTATCAAGTGAATGTGATGGGAGCGGTATATTGCAGCTATTATGCCTTGCCCCATTTGAAGAAAACCCAGGGCACCATCGTCGCTGTTGCCAGCCTTGCAGGTTTGGTTGGTGTACCCACCCGCAGCGCCTATGCCGCCAGTAAACATGCCATGATCGGCTTTTTTGATTCGCTGCGGATTGAACAAAAAGCCAATAATGTCAACATTGTCACCGTAGCACCCGATTTTGTGGTATCGCAAATCCACAAACGAGCACTCGACAAAGATGGCCAACCTTTGCAACAATCACCGATGCAAGAACAAAAAATCATGAGCAGCGAAGACTGTGCGCTGTTTATTATCAATGCCATCAAAAAGAACAAACGCCTAGCTATCCCTTCATTGCGCGGCAAGCTAGGCCAAATATTAAAAGTGTTTTGCCCGGCGCTCATTGATCATCTTGCCGCAAGAGCGATTCGACTACGCCGTTAAAACAGTTAAAATAGTTAAATGATAAAGTGCTATCATTATTGGCCGATAAACAGTGATCAAGCGTAAAGAAATAACCGCCCAACCCGATTATAAGGTATCAATTAATCACCATGAACAAGCTCTCCGGCAACAGTAATGCAGATCGGCTGATTCGGTTATTTAATCGCAATCTGGGCACTGACTTTACTCAGCTGAAAAAGGCCAACAATGACGGCACCAAGGTCGACAGCGCCGATCAATCAAAAAAGGCGACTGTAGAAGCCGACAATAAGGCTAATCGCAGCTCTAACGCGCAACAACCCAAAACCAATGGTAGCAGCCTCACACTCGAAGGTAACAAAGCACAAATGCTGGCCGCTAAAAGTGGTTTGACGCCTGCTAACGTTTATAGCAAGTCGCAAATGAACATCAACCAACGGGCCCAACGCAGAAAACAGCTCGGTGAAGCGCGCAAACAACATAATATCGAATCGATTATGAGCTTGGCGATGGATTATTGCTCTGAGTCTACGTCCAGTGAAGAGATTGATCCCGATTGGTTTAACCAGTTTATTCAACAGGCTGAAGACATCAGTTCAAAAATGATGCAGGAGTTGTGGAGTAAAATCCTCGCGGGTGAAATCGCCCGTCCCGGCACGTTTTCGTTTAAAAGCCTGACCATTTTAAAACGCATGACCAATAAAGAAGCCATTGCTTTTCAACATGCCTGCCAACTGGCGATGACCAATCGTCGAGATCACAGCAATCAGATCATTTGTGGTTATTATCGCCTGCCCGGACTACTCAACCTTTTTCAGAACAGCAAAAAACAACATCTCAATCTGAGTAAACTCAATATGCCTTACCCCGAATTGTTGATGTTGATGGATATCGAACTGATATATCAAAGCGAAATCGAATCCGGTGAATTAGGCAAAGATGAATCCATAGAATTCAATCATCTTGGTACCCCAATCACCTTCACCGCGAAAAAAGGTGGCTCGGTGGTGATCAATTATTTCAAATTCACCCAAACCGGCAGCGAGCTGGCAAAGCTGATTCGACTCTCACCGTCACAACCCTACCTTGATGAAATTGAAAGCATTTTTGAACCGGCTTTTGAGATGAATAAAGGATAAAAGAAGCACCTACTCGCTTCATGTACTCACTCAGCGATCAACCATATCCCAGCGGGCCTTACACCAGGTTTCCATCAAACCATAAAACTTATCCTGATCGAGCGGTTTTTCCATACAATCATTGATTTCATCGCCAATCAAAGAATGACGTTCGCCATCCGATAAATGGGCGGTAAAGGCAATGATCGGGGTCTTTTTATTGAGCGCCTGAGTACGTATATGGCGGCTGGTTTCGAGTCCATCCATTTGCGGCATTTCTTTGTCCATTAAAATCAAATCAAATACCTGCTTTTGACTCATCACCAATGCTTCACGGCCACTCAATGCCTGCACCAGGTTCACCGGGTAAGGCCGTAAAATCACCGATAATAACTTAAGGTTGGTTTCATTATCGTCTACCGCCAAAATTTCAATCCGATCACTGCGGATCGGGTAATTGGTGATATCAGCATCCGCCTGATGGTGATTGACCAATTGGCTGAAATCGAAGTAACGGGTTAAATCTGATAATACAAAGGGTTTACCGACATGTTTCCAACTTTGCGGTAATGCCAAGGAAGCATCTGGTGATGACTGCGGTTGTGAGGATAGAAACAGGCATTTTTCCAGCTTATTAAGCGCCACGATTGTCGTCACAGACTGATCGAACACTTGTTGCAGTGGCAACGCTACCGGACGGCAAAACACCGCACAATCAACGTGACTTGTTTGTAGTGCACTGTGCACTTCTTCTTCATTAACACAAAGAATGGTCAAAACGCCCTGTTCGCACAATTGGTTAAAGATAACATCGCCACTTTGTACCACCGGATCATAAACCAAAATACTGCCGCTTTGCTCTTTATGTAACTCGGGCGCTTGATAATGGCTCACACTGGTACGCAATTCAACACTCAATTCAGACCCCAGCCCTGGTAGACTTTTAAGGGTAAATTCTCCGCCCATTGCGGTGATATTCTTTTTAGCCACCAATAAACTCAGGCCCTGACAAATCCAATCGTCGTCAAACAAACTTTGATCAATCTGGTCGTCCACCAACATATTGTATTGACGAAGACTAAAACCAATGCCTGAATCCTGAACTTTGAATCTCAATCTAGCACTGGTGATGCCACGATGATTCGATACATCCGTTAATTCAACCACCAGCTTTACATAACCCTGCGATGTCATGTCAATGGCACTTTGCAGTAAAGTAATCAATACCCGCTGCACCTGATTGACATCAACATCCACCTCTAGCGGTCCCGCAGGTTGGGCAATGATAAACTCAATCCCCCGGGTATGCGCCAAAGGCGCGACTAACCTAGAAATACTGTTCACCAACTGCTCTGACGAAATACGGGTAAATTGCAGTTGTAACTGCCCGGCACTGATATCCGCGACCCGCTTAACTTCATTAAGCAACTGATTCAATTCAGCAATGGTGGTGCCAACAACACAATTGTCTGACTCAGTGGCACCTTGCGAAACTTGGTCCTTTAAAGCTGGGTTTTGCTGCCTCTCACCGACAATCGAATTATCTATCACCGCCAACTTAGATTGCAAAATCACATAAGCCGCCCGATAAATAGTGGTCAACAATGGCGACGCCTTAGCCTTATCATCCAACGGTGAATCCTGCTCTGCTTGTAGGCCCTCAAGCTCGGCTTTTTTGATGCCCATCGCTTCGCCCGTTTCACGTAATTCTTGGACCAGGGCCGTTACTTCAAGGTAATTCATGGTCAACTGCTTTTCGTAAAAAGAAACACTCTCGTTGATTTTTTGATGCAATTCATTGATTTCAACACATTCAGTGCTGGTACTTAATGGCACATGTTTAAAGCCCTTATTTAACTGACTCAGGCTCTGGTTCACACCCGCCAATTGCTGATGAAAATGAATATAACGATAACGCCACAATAAAAAACCAATGAAGATACTGATAAAAGCAATCAGCAATACCACCAACTGATTCTCACCAGCACGGCTTCCGGCCGGGTTTCGGTAAAAACTGACCCGAACAAAACCAATAGCAGGCACGTTGGCGCTATTATTATCAATGCTAAAATGGCCTAATGGTGAGTTGTTTGCCTGTTCGCTTTTTGTGCTATCGCTGTTATCAAGGTGATGAGCAGCGCTATCAGAGGTGGGCCTGTCAAAAGTGATCTGACCAAAACGATTATGCCCAGAAGTGATGCGGCCAAATGCGAGGTAGTGGTCTTCCTCACGAACAAAAGTCTGCGACGGATAGACAAACAGGGTTGAATTCAAAACTTGCCGATTCAGCGTTAACGCGGTGACAAACTGACCTTTTTTATCGTAAATCACGATATTGTCAATCGCAGAATCACTCTGTTGAACAAACCGCTGCAACTGTTCTTTCATGACACTAAAACGTTTGTGCTGAAAATTTTGATAGGATAAACGGACAATTCGAGCAACCACATGACGCGCATTGGCTTTGACTTGCAATTCGTAACTGGCCTGAAGACTATTATTAAGATAGAAGTAAATGATAAGCGCCGCGATTAACGTCGGCGCAAACAGAAATAATAAGGGGAACTGCCTGATAGTTGATTTTTTCATGGAATGATTGCTAAGCGGTGCCTTGAGTTGCCACCGCTTTAATAACGCTAGAAATGAGCTTCTAGGCCTACAAATACACCGTCGAATTCGAGATTTGAATCAATATCGTCCAAATCTTCCAATTCGAGTTTCACTGCCCGATAACCCAGCTGTAAGGTCAAATCAATTGCCACATTATCGACAAAAGTATAACCGATGCCCGCTTCGTAATCATATAAAGTATGGTCACCCACCGATAATAAGCTACCGTCAGCAAACACACCTAATCCAGTAAAAGGCAAGCCCACTTTAATCGCACCATAGAGCATGGGGACCACACCATCAAATTCTTCTCTAGCCGTCAGCGAGGCATCGTTAATATCAACAACATCTAGGCGACCATCGATTTTTTTAACATTCAAACCCACATCCAATGTCACCAGATCATTATCCAGAATTTCATAATACATAATAAAATCGGTGTTGGTCAGATCGATATTGGTATCAAGTGAGCTGTTTACGGAATAAGTAGTACCAGCAAACGAAAACGTACTATTGAGTTGAGTATTACCAATGGTGTCCATCTGGTTGTGCTTAATTTTAATGTTTGGCACCAATGGCACCGGATGTTCTAATGCCACATAAATACTGCCTTGGCTTTCACTATCAAAACTAAACTCTGCCTGAGCCGTATTATTGTTAGATGTACCAAAACTGCCGTCAGCGTTCATATCCCAACCCTGAACACCAGCAAAGAGGCCCAAAACCATATCTGCTGAGGCACTTGCGCTAGCCAGACAAGTTGCCAGCGCCATTGCCACAGAGATTTTTGTTGTTTTTTTCATCTTCTTTTATCCTTTCGCCCTAACTATTCAATGCTCGCTGAACAGTGACCTTTCGTTTAGCCATTAGCCAGCAATGTTCGCAAATCGATAATCGCTGCATTTGCCCGAGAAATATAATTCGCCATTACCAATGAATGGCTCGCCAACAAACCAAAACCGCTACCATTTAAGACCATTGGACTCCAGATTGTTTGCTGAGTCGCTTCGAGTTCACGAATGATTTGTCGTAAACTAACTGTAGCATTCTTTTTCGCAAGTATCCCATTAAAATCTATCTCAATCGCCTTTAATAAGTGTAACAAAGCCCAACTGGCCCCGCGAGCCTCGTAGAAAACGTTATCCAGCAACCACCAACTGGTTTTCAGTTGCTTGCTCTGCGGTACTGTGGTTGACAAACTATTGGTTGATTCACCGGCCATATCGGTATTAATGCGGTCTTGGCCGACACTGGCACTTAACCGTTGGCTATAACTGCCTAAGCGCTGTTCAACTTCTTTGAGCCAGTCAGTAAGATTGTCGGCGCGGGCATAAAATTGCGCATCATCTTTGCTTTTATCGGCCAATTGAGCACGGTATAAATACAGTGAATCAATCGCTTTTCGGTATTCTGATTCAGCGCTGGGCATCACAAAGGATAAGTGATCGATATTAAACTGTGGTTGGGCCACTTTAAGGTGAACGTTTTCCATTGACTGCGACTGTGAACGGCTGAAATCTTTGCGCATCGCCAATGCCATATCTCTGATCATTTCCAGCGCACCAAATTCCCATGAAGGCATGTTGTCCATGATTAAGCCAGGTGGCATCACATCATTAGCAATAAAGCCACCTGATTTATTCAATAACACCTCAGAAGTATGAATCAACACCGTGGTGGTGGCATAACCCGTCACGACGGTTTGCTGATATTTCGTTGCCTGCTCATCAACCAACTTTTTGGCGTTAAACATATCCGGTTCGAATGACCAGTAAACCGACGTAGCATATAACAGGATAAACACTCCGGCAAAGCCACCCAAAATCCAACGATAATTAATGTTCATAACTTAATCCTTATACAAGTCTTTAGACCAGCTCTTAATGATGGTGATGTTGCTTTTTGGCTTGCTGTTCATCCAGCACCGAAACCACTTTGCCAGACGCCTTGATGGTGCTACTGACCGTATTAGAAGCTGCATCTGCTTGCTTCACATGAAAGGTTAGCTCAACAGCCTCACCTTTTTTTACTTTGCTTAATGGATTAAACACCATTAAGTGATAACCACCCGCAACAAAGCGTAGCGTATCATGAGGTTTTATGACAACACCACCTTTGACATGCGACATTTTCATCAACCCATTTTTCATGGTGTGTTGGTGGATTTCAATACGCTTAGATAAAGCGCTAGATACCGATGTTAAAGTAACAGGCTGCTCAGAATGGTTGGTCAGGGCGAAATAGGCGGAGGTTACTTTGCTGCCCGGCAACATTTCACGTACAGTTAAATCACTGATATTGATTTGTCCAGCCGAAGCAGCGGCAAAAGATGAAACGGCCAGTAAGGCCGGGGCTAAGAATAAAGCGAAGATAACTCGCCACGGTTTGCTCATGTGAATTCCCCTAATAATGCAGATTGCTGATAATTCGTCACTAATTTTGGGGGATGATACCTTACAAGCCAAATAGATGAAATGTTTTAGTCACCCAATCTGCCATTTTAACCATGGCATTAACGCGAATATCGGCCATAATGTCGACGCGGCTTTTCTCGCACCAATAACCAGATAACCACAACGGCAATAATCACTGGCCAGCTAAACACCAGACTAGACAACAACATCGCGCCAATGACAAAAAACGCCGCAATAAACGTCACAAAACCACCGACCAGCAATCCCATCAACACTAGGCCACCAATCACTAAAGCTACAATCACTGACATAATCACTACTCCTACTATCAACCCAGACTCAAATAATGGTTCGAGCCAGTTTTCATCAAAATGAATATGGAACCCGAACCCTTGACCAGAAAAATAAAATAGCAGCGCTACAATCACCGCAGCCATCAATAACGCTTTAATAAAGTTAAACATAATAACAGACTTAATAACGTCGATTGGGTAACAATACTGCTGCGACCAGATAAGCGATACCTGTGGCCACCGGGAAAATCAACAATGATATTAACGCCCCCGCTCTGATCATCCAGCGCTCCTTGTTGTAATAGCGAGCGATGCCAGAACAGACGCCAGACAGCTTTTTGTGCATTGTATCTTTATATATAGTATTACTCTCATATGTTCTGTTCATCACTTCACCTCAATATTTCAAACTTTGTTTTCACGACTTGTTACTTACGCTGGCATCACTTAGGCCCAACTTAGGCATCACTTAGGCTCAACTTAGGCTTAGCTTAACCGTTGGCCACTTTCTTTTTCATCTGGCTTAAGGCTGCTTCTACTTTGTCGTTGGTTTCCATTTCTTTAAATTGTTGGCTCAACAACTTACCACTGGTCAGGTCATAGGCTTCGACCTGGGCTTCGAGTTCATCGATTTTGCGCTCATAACCAGAGAATCGTTCGATGGCTCGGTCGATATCGACACTGTGCGTTTGTTGACGTACTTTTAAGCGGGTAACAGCAGAGTCATTACGAACCTGCATCGCCTTTTGGCGCGCTTTGGCTTCAGCCATTTTTTCTTGCAGACGGCCACTGTCTTTTTGCAGTGATTGGAGAATTTCATCGAGCTTAGCGATGTCGATGGTGAGTTGTTCAAGGTCTTGATCAAGCCCATGTTTTTCAACCAGTGCGGCTCTGGCTAGGTCTTCACGGTCTTTAGACAATGCCAGTGCGGCTTTCTCGCCCCATTGAGTTGACAGAGTTGTCATGTTGGCGGCTTTACGTTCAAGTGATTTTTTGTCTGCCAAATAACCGGCAGTATTGGCTCTGACTTCAACCAGAGTTTCTTCCATTTCCTGGATAATCAGTCTGACGACTTTCTCAGGATCTTCAGCACGATCCAATGCTGTATTAAGATTGGCGTTGACGATATCTGTGAAACGTGTAAATACACCCATGTTAATTCCCCTTTGCTTTAAAATTGTGTTTTGAACGATGCTTGTAATGCATTCAAAATCATACTTAATATCTGTTTAGTCTATTACAATGCTTGTGCCAACCACGAAAATTAATTTTAATCCATTGATATATAACGATTTATTATAACATGAGTAACAATCAACAGCACAGATTAGGCGGTGACATAAAACAATGATTGGCGATATTGACCATCGGGTTGGTGTATTTCGCCATGTGGGTTGGGAATTCGGTGAGATGGTGGCTAAAGCAAGCCAGCGATGAAATACCGTAGCGCTACAGCAAACGAGCAACCCTAAACACTGTAAGTGTGGAGTCGCATCATACGCAGCTACGATTCAAGGGTAGAACTTGACTTCAGAGCAGCCTGGCGGGTTACGCTTCGCTTACTTCCCTCGCAAGCTCGGCCACCCTACATAAGTCCACAGCATGATGGCTTGGTTCGGGGTTGGTATTGGCTGCAAGAACGCTTTGTGGGAGTTGAAATTAACAATGATTTGTATTGAAGATTTTAAGGTAGACACGTAGGAGTGGTATGCGGCACATTATCAACGGGCCGACGGGTAGTCACTGCGACTTAGATAGTGCCTGTCCAGAAACGAAGTTTCTAGGCGCTAGATAATGTGGGTCATGGATGGCCCTACTTTTCAACTTTTTGAAAAGTAAGCGAAATTCCACTTGCTTGAATGTAGCTTGCTCCAGGAATCTCACATGGATGTGAGTTTCTGGTGGTCCGACATTTCGGCGATAACTAGATAGTGCAGGTTAGACGATAAAACTAAACGGGGCGTTATTATCCCCGCGCTTTATCTTTATTTCGGTTCAGCGTCTGATTTGCTGTCTCCGGCTTTGTTGATAGCGACAAAAGTCGCCATCAAACTCAATACCGGGAGCATAAACAAACTGAACATGTCGATTGAGAATAACATGATCAGCTTACTCCTCTTCTTCTTCTGTGACGCTGTCATCACTGATACTAACCACAGGGCGCTGACCAGAAACATTGAAGTCATTGTAAATAGACGTCTCTACCATGGCATAAAAACTTTGTTCTAATGCTTGGCGCTGTTGGGACTGCATGGCATGAACTTGCTCAGCAACCCGGTAATTAACCATTTCGGTAAAAGAAACTTGTTTGGCAGAAGCACCAACACTC
>JBLGCB010000221.1:0-10821 GCA_047617105.1 Phenylobacterium sp.
CAGCGATATTTCCGGCCTCGCCAACTTAACCACATTGGAGTATTTAAGGCTGGATCACAACCCAATCAGCGATATTCCCCCCCTCGCCAACTTAACCGCATTGCAGACTTTATTTCTGACCAACAACCCAATCAGTGATATTTCCGGTCTCGCCAACTTAACCGCATTGCAGCGTTTATATCTAGACTACAACCAAATCAGCGATATTTCTGCCCTCGCCAACTTACCCGAATTGCAGTATTTAAACATGAGCTACAACCCAATCAGCGATATTTCCGCCCTCGCCAACTTAACCGCATTGCAGTATTTAAGCATGAACTACAACCCAATCAGTGATATTTCCGCCCTCGCCAACTTAACCGCATTGGGCGAGTTACATCTGTACAACAACCAAATCAGCGATATTTCCGCCCTGGCCAACTTAACCACATTGTGGAATTTAAGGCTGCACAACAACCAAATCAGCGATATTTCCGTCCTGGCCAACTTAACCGCATTGCAGAGTTTAGAGCTACAAAACAACCAAATCAGCGATATCAGCGCATTGTTTGGTTTGCCCAAGATTGCCAGCATTAGAGGTATTAACTTACAAGAGAATGACGACATTATTTGTGCTGATTTAGACACGCTGGTGTCAATTTTTGGAAATAACAGTGTGACGAGACCTTCTAGCTGCTTGCCTTAAGGTACAAACACAAAAAAGAGGTTCAACGTGGGTTGTGAGACCCCCAATCGATGAGAGATTGTTACCTTGAGGGGGCAACGTAGCGTAATATTATTGACGATGAAATCACAAATATGGACGGTAGGGTGTGTGCCAACGTACCCACTGTCCATGCTTGTATTGTTGAATTTCTCCCCAGATAATGCGAGCATACAGTAAATACTGATTTTCGATCAAAAAACAGCTCGAATAATTAAGCTGTGGTGTTTTGACAAACATATCACGCTATACTACGATCCAGTTTACTGATACAACAAAAACATTCTGATTGAAAATTCTATGTAACAATTCAACCACCTAAAAAAAATAATTCAACGAGCGACAATGCAATATTTAAAATCACCTTTAACCATCATGCCCCTGCTCACCGCGCTTGGTACTTCAATATCACATGCGACCACAAATACCTCCGGATCTATTTACGGACAGGCTAAAAACAACGCCGCGATCACTTTTAAAAGCGAAGCCACCGGACTGTCACGACAAGTCAACGCCGATGCACAAGGCCGTTTTAGCTTCAACGGTGTGCCGGTAGGCCGCTATATCGTCAGCAGTAGTCACGGTGGCAGCAAAATAGTTATCGTGACCATTGGCACTGGCAGCCCGGTGAATTTCGACGACAAGCACATGGAGGTGATTTCAATCACAGGAGCACAGTTGTCTGCAATTGATACCAGCTCAGCCGAATCGACCATGGTGTTTACCGAACAGCAAATAGAACGATTACCCATTGGTCGCTCTACTCTGGCCATTGCGCTGTTAACCCCAGGCACCGCCGTAGGCGGCAGTGCAGCTTTTGCTGGGCTGCCCTCTTTTGGCGGGGCATCGGTCGCCGAAAACGGCTATTACATCAATGGTTTTGATGTCACCAACATTCGCAAGTTCACCTCGTTTGCGTCACTCCCCTTTGACGCGGTCAAACAAACCCAAGTCAAAACCGGGGGGTATGGCGCAGAATTCGGCCGTTCACTGGGCGGGGTCATCAATACCATCAGTAAAAGCGGCACCAATCAATGGCAGTTTGCCGCTGCCGCAATTTATGCACCGCAAACTTTGCGTGCAACCCTCAAAGATTCGATGAGCCGCGAACAAGGCTCACAAAACCGCAATATTTACAACTCCGACAATCAAACCGATCGCTTAAGCTATAACATTGCTGCTGGTGGTCCACTTATTAAAGATAAGTTGTTTGTTTATGCCAATGTCGAATTCAAGGATAACGAATATCATTCTTATTATCGGCAAAGCTCGCAAACACTCAATGGCAACAGCCCACGCGGAATAGCCAGACTCGATTGGCATATCACCGATGATCATCTGCTATCGGCGACCTATATCAATACTTCCAGTGAATGGGAATACCTAAAATACCAAAACGACAAAGACAGTGAAGGTAAAACCCTCCTCTACACCGGCGAACACGGCGCGCAAACCGCCGACTACAGCGTAAACTACGGCGGCGATATTTACATCGTCAACTACCATGGCCAGCTAAATGAACGACTGGGCATAGATTTAATGGTCGGCCAGTTGCAAAGTTTACAAGCCGATCGTGACCCGCGTTTGCTTGACGTTTCAGCGGCGGCTTGCCCACGCTCGTGGGTCACGGGCGGCAATGGCAGTTGGAGCAAACGAGAATATATCGGTTGTCACAACACTGCCCAATACAGCATTTTAGATCCATTGGCAGGTGCTGCCCGTGATGAAAGACAAAGTGTTAAAATCGATTTTGATTACACCCTTGACCACCATTTAATCCGCTTCGGTTACAACCTCGAACAGTTCAATACCTACACCGTAGGTACCCAGTATACTGGCGGCATATATCACCGATTTTATCAGGCAAACGACGACAACAACCTTAAAATCAATGACGTTGAATTGACCGATGGCCAATGGGTGGTGCGGAGTCGTACCTCAACCGTAGAATCTGGCCAATTCAAAGTACAAAACAGCGCCTTTTATATTGAAGATCATTGGCAAGTGACCGATGAACTGATGATATATACTGGTCTGCGCAATGAAACCTTTACCAACTATGCAGCCGATGGACAAGTATTTGTCGAGGCCGATACCCTGCTTGCCCCAAGGCTGGGTTTTTCGTGGGACATAGAGGGTGATCACAGCAAAAAACTATTTAGTACTTTGGGACGCTATTTTATTCCCATCGCATCCAACACCAACTACAGCATGACCCGCTACCGCTATGCCACCGATGCCTATTATCTGGTAGACGGTTGGGACGACGCCAGCGGCAAACCGGTTTATAGCGGGATGGTGGGTGAGCACGGTGCCCAAGTGGGCCATGCCGGTTTTGCCGAGCAACGTCCAGATCCCCGGGTATTGGCCGCGCAAAACTTAAGCCCGATGTATCAGGACGAATTGATATTGGGTTACCAACAACGTCTCAACAACCACTGGTCAGCCGGGATAAAGTCAGTACACCGGCGCATAGGTGACGGCATGGACGACTATTGTGGCAATGACGGGTTTTACCAATGGGCCGCCGATCAAGGTTTTGCCTTGCCCAATGAAGAAAACGGCTGGGTGACCCCACAAGGTGGTTTTGATCCGGCAGATTTAAGCGCTTGTGTGTTGTTGAACCCAGGTAGAGATCTCGACATTTATATCGACACCAATAGCGACGGCAATGTTACCCTTGAAAAGATCCCCAACCGCTATTTTGGCTTGCCAAAATACCAGCGCAAATACCACGCACTGACATTGAGCCTAAACAAATCAATGGCTGATGATTGGTATTCGAGCATGTCTTATACTTGGTCACATAGTTATGGCAATTCCGAAGGTTATGTCAATACAACCCAAAATCAAGACTCCCCCGGCACCACCCGAGATTTCGACCACTTAAGATATACCGAGGGTGCTTATGGTGATCTGCCCAACGACCATCGTCACTCAATCAAGTTCTACGGCGGTTACAACCTGACCGATGAGTGGCTGTTCACCGTCAATGCCAGAGCACAGTCTGGCATTCCACTCAATGCGACTGGTTACATTCCACTCGACAATTTGCTGGTCGGCGACAATTCAAGCGATTATGATTACAACATGTTCAAAAATGCTGGTGGCTCAAGCTTTTATACCCGCGATGAAAATGGCGAACACCAATTAGGATCGCGTGGCGATCAGGGCCGTGCTGACTGGATTTATACCTTTGATGCAGGATTACGTTACCAGCCACACTGGGCTGAGCAAAAGCTAACCTTTAAAATGGAGATCTTCAACGCCTTGAACCTCAATCGCGAGATCCGCTGGTATCAGCAAGCGGATATTTCGCGCAGCAACGAAAACCAAAACCCCAACCACCTTGCGCCAAGAGCCTTACAAACCCCACGCGCAGTGCGATTAAGCGTACGATACAAATTCTGATTAACAGCCAAGATTGATCTTGGCTGTATAATCTTTTAATACCCAGTCGACTGTGACAGTATCTCGAACTGACCATCGCCATCGTTATCATCTGCCCAAACGACAACGTATTCACCGGTACTTTTATTCATCGCTATTGTCGGAAAATATTGAGCATTGTCAGCAATGATATTCTCTCTAAAGACAATCTCCTCCTTGTCCTTGACTCCATTAGCAGTAAAGAAACGGGTATATATGTCGTAGGCAGTCTCTGAAGAGTTACTGTTATCATGCCAAGTGACGGCAAATTTGCCATCATTCGCTATGGCGACATCAGGATATCTTTGATTAGCGGTAGAAGTCGGATTGATGGTGATTTCACTAAATGGCGTGGTATCAAATGGCAATGCATTGTCTGCAACGATGCTGTAACCATTGACCTTAACCTGCCAAACATCATTGTCGTCATTGCTGTCATCATGCCAAGCAACCACAAACTGGCCATTATCATTCATCGCAATGGCAGGTCGTAATTTATGCTTGGTGGTCGAAACGTCGACATCGGCAATGACTTTACTCCCGTCAGGTGTAAACCCGGCCAATTTAATATTGTAACTATCCGCATTTTTGGGGCTCGTGACTGCATCTTGATTGTCTTGCCAAGCAACCACAAAAGCACCGTTTGCATTCATGGCAACATCGGAATAGTTCTGATTGCCACTAGAAATATCATTCACGGCAATGGTAGCAAAGGTTTCGGCAAAATATTCGTTTCCTGACGACCCAACCATTGATGTCAGGTCATAACCTCTTGCTTTTACCTCCCATAAGCCGTTGCCATCTTCATCATCATCCCAAGTCACGACAAATTTTCCGCTTGACTCACTCATTGCCACAGCAGGGCGTTTTTGACGATTGGCGATAGCGGAGATCACTCTATCTCCAACAGTGTTGCCATTGACGACAAAAGAATCCCCTTTGTTATCGAACCCTGCCGCATGGATGTTATAAAACCCGTTAAGATCTTGATCATCTTGCCAAACCACCACAAACCTGCCTTGTGCATCAATGGCCACATCTGGTCTGACTAGGTTACCGCTACTTGCGCCGACCTGTCTGGCAGAAAACTTTTCACTACCGTCTGCGTTAAACCCTCGAACAGTGATATTAAAGTGACCGTTAAGATCATCATCATCTTGCCAGGCAACGACATAATCACCACTGTTGTTTTTGGCGATGGCTGGTAAGTATTCGTGACCAGTACTGTTTGAATCAATGCTCGGATTTGAATAATCGTAATGAACCTTTAAATATTCGACAATGCTCGCCGCGACGGCCTTGGCATATTGGTGGCTATTGTCTTTGGCGGTTGTGTTGTTGTATTCAGGATAGTTCTCGCTGTTGCCATAGACCAAATCAAGCGGTGCAATCGACCAACCCGGATTTTCAATTTGTATCGCGTCTACTTTGCCACCATCTAATCCGCCTGCTGGAGTGGTCTCAAGATAACCAATGCCAGAGCCATGTCTTCGCATACTGTAACCGCCGATGTGATAACCTTGGTTAATCACCTCACCCTCTTTGCTGGTTGAATTGTGGCTTAGCATTTCGCTTGCACCATTCTCGTCATGTTCACCATTATGTTTAGCGCTGGGAACGGCCTCGATGATCTCTTTTGTCAGCGTGAATGTTCTAGTACCTCTTTAGTATATTTACCATCATTGTCAATGTTTCGTTCGACGGGTAAGTCAGTACCATTGCCATCTTTACCATGATGTGAATAGGCATTGTAATGAATAGTATTGTCATTTATCAATGATCCCAAACTTTTCTCGCCCCAAAGAATGTCTTTAACTTTAAGTGGGCTGCCTGAGCTGCCCTTACGCCACAAATTATAGACACTCAAGTGCTTAATGTAAGTGGGATCATCAGCTGGATTAAGCGCTGGTGTGTCATTCTCCATATCCTCTTTGGTCAGGGTTTGCGGATTGTACCAATAACTAATTTCTGGCATTGCCCGCCATGACTCAGTGATCTCATCTTGATCATGTAGAGATGCATGGGTATGCATTTCTACATGTAACCCACCATTTGGACCACACTTTTGGTCTATCCACCGAGTCGCATAATCAAGCAGTTGATGATAACTTTCGCCAATATCCGCCGCTTTCGCTGGCCCGTCAACCTTTCCCAAGCCATCTGTTACCGAGTCATCTCTGGGATCTAAATACTCTGTGTCGCCAATCGTTGCCGAGTGCCAAGGATTATCCCGATCGATATTGATATCAATATATCCACGATCAACATTAAGGAGTACCAAGTGTGGACGCTTTCCAGTCATCTTAACTATTTCATCGTAAACCGCGATGGTAAACTCACGACTGCCAGTATCGCGGATTTGGGCCGCATATTTATGTCCAATATAGGTATCTATATCTATAACATTTCCATCCGAATCCGAGCCGCTTCTCAGCTTAAGCCCGAAGTCTTTGTAGCCACCATGTGGTGCCGATAGAATTAATGGCATATCACCCATCACATATTCTATGTAAGGTGTATCGGCATCTGTTTGGCTGCTACCATCAGACAATTGCGCCCTGTTGGTTAAAAAAAATGGATTCTGTTCACTAAAAGCTTGTTTAATGGCGGCCAAATTATCATCGGCTGAATTAACGGCAGGCACCGTAATAGCGCTATCTTGTGACTTGATACCACCTTCATTATGAGCGACTTGATCATACGTACATACACCAGCAGTTAGATGCCAAGGCATGGCTATGGTCAGCAGTAGCAGTGAAAAACGGCCACCAGCCAATAAACGTTGATTCGACGGACCTTGCTTGGTTTTGGGTTTAACTTTCATCATTTCATTTCCTCTTGAGATTGACCTATTAGTGTCTTTTTTGCTTGAAATTCAATTATTGTTAGTGCGTAAGCAAACTATAACGCTGGTCATTTTTGACTGATATAACACCTTCTAACACGGATGTCGGTCATTCAAAGTTTTGTCTAAGCCTAAGGAGGTGTTAAATTGAGGTTGGTGGGTTTTTCTTACCCTAATGCGCAAAAAAAAGTCCCATTAAGGTAATTTTTTGTTTATCCTAGCATGACGATATATAAGCAAGAGCGTAATCTGATATCAGCTGCCTTTGCAGTATCAATTTGCTTTGTTTGGTGAACTCAATAACAACAGGAATAACCATGGCTACGTTAACAAACCTGACAACCAGTCAAACGATTGTACTGGTTTCGCATCATGTCGTAGGCCGACAACCACAGTCCTCTCAGCTGATACTGAATAATCCCGAGGCCTCGCGGTTTCATGCCATTTTGGCTTACAATGGTGAGCAATGGACGGTGCAGGATACCAGTGCCAATGGTACTTTCCTCAATGACAGTCGATTATCTGTCGATACTGCCGCCCCCTTAAAAGTCGGCGACAAATTGTGTTTTGCCAATGCCGATGCTGCCACTTGGCAGGTTCAAGATCTCGCCCCACCACAAAGCATGTTACTGCCTGAAACATCTGGCACCCCATTGATTATTCTCGATACCATGGCGTTTTTACCCAATGCAGATTCACCGCAGCTCACCCTTTTTCAAGACCCGACAGGCAATTGGTACCAAGAGACATCTGAAGGTACCAAGGTGTTGGACAATGGCTGTAAAATCAATATTGGTGAACTGGTCTGGCGTTTTGTCGCTGCCAGCAATTGTGTCGAAACTAAGCTAGCCAATGCGCAGAATATCGTTAATTTAAAGGATGTTGCGGTTAATTTTAACGTCAGTCAAAATGAAGAACATGTCGAACTAAAACTGCAAGTCCCAGAGCAGCAGTTTGATCTTGGCGAGCGTCATCATCACTATTTACTGCTATTGTTGGCACGCCAATACTGCGACGACAAAACCTCAGGTGTAACGGCCAATGAACAAGGATGGGTTGATAAGGATCGACTGTCAAACATGATGGGGGAGAACGAAACGGTGATCAACATGTACATTTATCGGTTTAGAAAGCAGCTACTCAAGGTTCTGCCGAAAAAATGTCGTTTGCCGCAGTTGATTGAACGCAGAAAAGGCGAAGTTCGTTTTACCTGTGATAATGTGAGCATCAAAGGTGGTATGCAATTTGTGGCTGTTAATGGCCAAAGCCAAAATAACAAATACCCGAGATAACAGGCTCAATACCATGTTTAAAACCCTGCTCACCCTTTACCTGCTGGTTACCGCGATGCCAACACTGGCGACAACACTTGAACGATTGATTGTCATTACAATTGATGGCCAACAGCGCTTTGAAAATGCCAAGGCCATCCATGAACTGCCATTACCAAAAGGGATGGCAGCGATTTGGGGTGAGCAATTAGGCGGTGTGGCCAGCACAGAGTCGGCAGCACTGTGGGCGGCTTTGTTTTCTTCGGCAGGTCCCGCACTAACGGGCGTCAACAGCCCTTTGGCAGCATCTTCAAACCGCATCGCCACCATTTTCAGTGTGTTCAAAGCGCAACATCCCAACCGTTTTACCCTGGCTGGTGGCAACATGCTTGCACCCGCTACCCGTTTGGCCCTGCAAGGCGATGGTTTTGACTATAGATTTGATGTGACCGAAAAAACCAATGCAGGCAAAGGTAATGCAGAGGTTAACCAACAGCTGATGAATGCCATCAGCGATCCAATGTTTGACTTTGGTCTGTTATTTGGTCATTACCAATCGGGGGATGAAAATATAAATGTCAGGCTCAAAAAAATCATTGATGCCGTTGGCGACAGTGCAAACCCTGCCCAGACCCTGATTGCCATATCAACAGTCATATCAACAGTCATGCCGACAACATCAAATCAAACACTGACACTAACATTGATTGGACCTGACAGCCACATCAAAGGCGGCAAGCAAAACGGTGAATTGGCCATTATAGATGTTGCGCCAACACTGGCTTTGTTACTTGGCCTAAAAGTACCACAGGCGTGGCAGGGCAAACCGCTTAACGAGGCCATAGTAAGACCCGAGTCTCAAATGAAACTGCTAACGGTCAATCGCAACATCTCTGCCGCCTTTGGTTCTTTTGAGCCAAAAAATAATGACCAACGCAACAACTTTTTGCTCGGCGGCAATCGCCTTATGAGGTTTGTTTTTGGCACCAGTAAGAGTCCCGAGAGCCTGCCGATCATGGCACCCGATTATCCCCAAAGGATCCGCAGCCAGTTTTACGGCATCAACTTTGACATTGATGCTGGGTTTTACCGCTTGCGCCCCTCGGGCCATAAAATCTACCTGTTTAAAGATCGGCAATACTATCGTTATTCGGTGGTCGAAAAAACCCTAGATAAAGGCTATCCTACCTCGCTAAACCCCTTCGGGTTATCTAAAAATTGGCAGCAAGTGGATGCCGCATTCAATAACCTCAGTCGAAGTAATCGTCAGGTCTATTTTTTCAATGGCCAGATGATGGATAGCTATGGGTTGGACTCCTTTACTTATGGTTCAGAGCGGCCCATCACCACAATGTTTAAAGGCTGGAACAGCAATAAAACCATCGATGCGGCGATAGCCCAAAAAGCGACCGATGGCCGTTTATATACCTATTTTTTTAGTGGTAACGACTATTATGTGTTTGCTGCAACCAATGAAAATGCCGATGCCTACGTAAAAATTCAAGGCCCAACCTCAATTGCCGCTGCAACAGACCAACACTGGAGGGGATTACAACTGCACCGTTATTAATCACTGGCAGGTGATTATTGTGCCAACCAAGTCGCAAATCGAGAATCTTGTTTTAATTGACCCAATAAAGGATGGTGGCGTATTAAACCTTTCGCAAATCCCTTATAGGTGGCATAACGCAAGTGGGCCAAAGCCCGGTGAATATCACCCAAACGGGCATAAGCCAGTCCACTGCTAAATTGGCTTTGGCCATCATCCCGTACAGAGATACGGTTGAGATAATGCACCGCCAACGCCGTTTTCCCCAGACTCACGAGATAATAAGACAATGCTGCCAATGTCCGGCTATCTGCCGCTTGATTTTGCTCACTGTGCATGGCCAATTCAGTCGCTTTTTGGTAAGCGGCCGTTTGCTTTTCATTACTATCAAGACGATAACTGTCACCGAGTTTACCCCACAAAGCGTGATCATTAGGGGTGATTTTCAATGCTGCTTCAAAGGCCAATGCTGCTTGGTCATATGATCCGCTGTAAAACAAGCTCATGCCCAACAGCTGGTAGTTCTGGCTATTCGGTTGGTTGGCTACCAGTTTTTTGGCCGTTTCAGCCGCCTTTTTGAAAAAATTCAAGGCAAAATTGGCCCTAGTGATGCCTGCTAAAGCAAAACGGTTATTGGGAGCTTTGTTCAGTAGTCGCTTAAACGATTCAACCGCTTTACCATATTTTTTAAGCGACATGTCATGCTCCGCCAGCAACGCCAGCACATCGGCGTTGTTAGGAGACAAATCGAGCAACTGTCGGTATACCCCTCCTTGTTTGGCCGGTTTTTTAAGTGTCCGGTAGACTTCGGCCAAAGCCAAATATGCCCGATAGTCATGGGGAGCCTTACCAATGTGTTCGCCAAGCAACAACGCAGCCTGCGCCAAATCACCACTTAGCATTTGTATCCTAGCCAGAGCAACACGGGGTGCCTTAAATGTTGGCGCAATATCCAGTGCCCGGACAAAAGCCTGCTCGGCAACCGCGCTGTCATTATTTTTCGCCACCGCCGCCAAACCTTGGA
>JBLGCB010000222.1:0-10755 GCA_047617105.1 Phenylobacterium sp.
GTTAGGTCCGGAGGGATAGTAGCAGAAGAAATCATCACCTTTCGTCCCAACATACCCGCCAAGTGAATCAAACGACCAATGGCAATTAAATCAAAGCCGGTGAAATCGTCTATTTCATCAATCACTAAGTCTGATGACATCAAACGTAGCGTCGGTAAAATGTAGCGACCACCGCGTTTAGTTTCTGTTGCCGCCATCATATGATCGATAGTGCAACTAAGGACTGGCGCATAAAGAAATTGTCTGTCTCTGTCACAGGTTAAAACAGTGGTTAAGCCTTGCTCAGGAATGGCGCAATCATAATCTACCTCTTCATCAAGTAGCTGTTCTTGTGAAGCTGAGCCGCTATTTTCAAAACTTGCTTTTTTATTATCTAACTTTGCTTGCTGATGTAATGCCATCACTGCCCGTGAGCCTATAAGTACCGCCAGTTCACTATTGTCCAAACCGATACGCTCGCGATACTCATCACCAGTTTGTAAGGTTAGTGTGCGCAGGCCAAGGGCCAAAATAAAACGTAAACTATTGCCATCATCAGATAGTGCACGCATCACTTTAGCGTTAGCAATTGTTTTTCCACAACCAGTACTTGCCATATTGACAGCAAAGAAACCACAGCGTTGTTTGGGCTGGGTCAATTGCCATGTTTTTATATTATTCACGGCCTTATCTTGCCAGCGATAAGCTTTGGGGCTGAGTTTTTTCAGACTATTAATATCCCGTGCCATTGGTGGTTCTTGCTCAAACGCTGGTAATAAATGCGCAGTCTTCAAGCCACTTTTGGCAACACCTACCAAGTGTTCATCAAGTTTCTGCTTAAGCGCGTGGGTTTCTCTGTCAGTATTGGCAAATAATTTTGAGCAGCCTTGCCAGCCTTTATCGGCCTCTTGTGATGAGTAAAAGTGATCACCCAACATAAGGCACAAACGTGCATGATTTAAAATAAGTCGATAACACCCATCATCAAGGCACTGAGTCGCCAAAGTTTGATTGTCTAGCAATCGCTGCCCCCATTTTTTAATTTGCTTGAGCCAGGGTTTGGACTGACTGATTAGCCCCTTAGGGAATTGAAAACAAGCATTAAGCCTTGCTTGGTATTCTTGCTCGTCAAAACGATTCTCATAACCCCATTCTTTTGTGATTAACCGCAAAATTTGATCCATTGACTCTGTGCATTCACCTTTATACCTATCAGTATCGTTACACAGCGGCAAACGGTGATGCGATACAATTAACCAAGCAACTAATTTAGCCATGGGTGGCAAATCGGTTAGCGGTTTAGTCGCTTGCTGTGCTTTAATTTTGTTTTTTAGCTCAGCTTCATCAATATTCCCTTCAGCCAATGGCGTCAGCCAATCGCTATCGCTAATTACAGCATTGTCATTGCCGATTAAGGTGGTTAGTAGCAAAACCGAGATCCACTCGTGACGAATAGGGTCACCTTTAAAGCCCACTTTGTTATCAGGGTTCAATTTATCTTGAAATAACTGGCTAGCCTTACCCCAGTCATGAAATAACGCTGCTATTGCTACCAGAGCTTTAATTAATGGTAAGTAGTGCCAGTCATTTTCAATCTGAGTATGAAGCAATTCACGACGGGTAAAATTCACAGGCACATTGCCATGACCATCAAATTTGTCTCGTTTGCCGACAATCCAGGCCAGTTCACTGCGCGATCGTGATCTCATCCAGTGACAACTGACAGCCGTGTTTTTACTGGCCGTTTTACGCAGAAGCTTTTTAACCGCGCCAAGGCCATCGTTGGTGATCACCGTTTGCCATGTATTGTCGCCAATGCGATTGGCAAAGGCGTCAAGCACTCGACGGGTTTTCTTTAGCGCATTTTTTTCGCACTGTGAGATGAATGTAACTATCATGATGACAAGCCTTCGCGACAATTTTCCCATTCACTTTTCAAAGCAATGGCCTTAACTTGCTCAAACATAAAATCGAGGGATTTGTGCGCGGTAAAGGCTTGCAAACATTGCTGTCTAAATTCCTGTTCAGTGGCACCTTCTTTGGCGCAGATAAATGCCCATGGCAAAACGATTGCATCCTTGATCAAATCAGCAACGTCGAATACCAACGCACCACGGCGTGTTTTACCATGCATAATGGCAAAACCATGTGGTATACCCAATACCCATAACGTGGTGGCAGCTAAACCATAAGCCAGGTAATTACCGTGATTTAAAAACCCATTAGCGTTATCAACGGCTTCGCGGCTACGAACAAAGTCGCTATAACCAGTAGTGTTGGCGGCGAATTTATATAACTGTTTGGTCAGCAGGGCTTCAATTAGCAATAAGTCAGTCACTTTGAGTGCCGCTTGAGTTTTATTTTCAAAACGGCCAAACGCTTGGCTTATTGCTGCATCGTCAGTACAAAAACCTTCATTGTTTAAATCACGATCTTTACCCCACACTTGTTTCAAATACCCAAGCCGCGCTGTTTGAAATGCTTTGGCAGCATCTAAACGCTTGTTGTCATCAAACCAAAACTTCATCCAGCCTTGTATATATTCAGTTGGTCGGTATTCGCTTTGCGGGCTTAGCCACTCGACTTCATTGGCCATTAATAATGGCGTACCACCGCCACCACAAAAGCCAACCAATACGCCTGCTTGTGCCAGCATTCGCATTGCCGCCTGAGTAATTGATGTGCCTGTTCCCAGCAGCAAACAGGTAGTGTTGGCAATAGGAATATTCCAATATTGATTTTGTGTTTTTGCAGCGGTCAAATAAAGTACCCGCCCATCCTTTTGCATCACCCGACATTTTTCAAGATAATAAATATTGGCTCGCTTTGAGTGCAAAATAGCTTTTAAATCAGTTAATTGTTCCATCGTAGCCTCACCCTCTTTATTTTATGTGGCATCATAAATGTCTTTTGAGGCTTCCATTAAACATCCTCCCTAATTAACAAACAATACTGTCATTATTAACATGTAACGCTATCATGCAGGTCTGGGCAAATAAGGGGTGATCGCACGTAAACACGTTGGCGTTAAAATAATTTGCTGCGCTTCGGCTTGAGTTTGATAAACATCAAGATGCAATCGTTTCAATACATATTGCACTAGTGCGGCAGTGGTTTGGATGGTCGAAGTGCCGTCGATCATTCGATAATCAAGTTCAATCACCCGCCTTTGAGCAACACTTAAACGTGAATCAGCCATGATCGTCACTTCAAGTTTTGTCTGCCATAAGACATCATCCTGGGCAGTATGGGTCGCTTTAAATTCATCATTAAGTTCGCCATTAAAGCGTGACAACACAAAGTCTCGATAATCGTTGTTTTTATGGCAAAATGCTCGAACGTGATAGCGCAAGCCATCGAAAACTAAGCTGTGGGGTTCGATAATACGGTCTAAATAATCAGGATTAGCCAATGATAGATAACCAATGTCAATCGCCAATTTTTCACTTATGGCACGTAAGATTGGTTGAACTAATTTTGGATCAGGCTCACGACTTGGCAACTCGATAATGTCAATGGTTGGCAGATATTTTGATTGATTGGATAAAGTTATTTGTTGATACTCACTAAAGTGGCTGGTTGATTCCCCACAGACAAAGTGTGTTGTTGGCAGAAAAGCCTTTAATGATTGGTCATAAACCAGATTATTCGCATACGTTGCCATGTATTGCGTTATAGTCCTGCTGGCCGCCTGACGCGATATATCAAAATACACAATTAAATGGCTGGCATTAATTCGACCTTGCCATTTGACCACCACTTCAATAAAGAAAAACCTTGCTTGTTGTTCTTTGTTCACAACCTGTCCTTTTAATTATCAGCTACATCAATTGATTATATTAATTTTCTATAATAAAAGAAACAAGATAATACCAAAGTAACAAACAAAGCCGATTAACAATCCAACAGCAATGACTATAATTTTTTATTCCAGCTGAGCCAACTCAAGTGCCTGGTAAATTAATGCGCAATAGCTGTTGTGGTTGTACGGTATTGAATCGCAGATAATTCTAAATTCAGAAATGCCTCCACAGGTGCATAGCTTGATGGATTTTCTAAGCTGCCTATTCGGCAGTCAACATGTGATTGGTAATGCTGTTGCATTAGATGTCTTTCTAAGCTGCCTATTCGGCAGTGAACTTGTTGGATGACGACCAATATGTCACCTATGATTCCTAGGCTGCCTATTCGGCAGTGAACTCAGCGCCCCGGATCAGTGGCAAACCTGGGACTTTCTAAGCTGCCTATTCGGCAGTGAACATTATGTCACCTGGCTTTTATCGCCATACCAATTTCTAAGCTGCCTATTCGGCAGTGAACGCTATTTGCTTGCCTCCTCGGTCACTTTCTGTTTTCTAAGCTGCCTATTCGGCAGTGAACATCAAATCGGTGTGGTGTGCACAGACCGACACTTTCTAAGCTGCCTATTCGGCAGTGAACCAAAAGGGGCAAATACACATTTTTTTGGATGGTTTCTAAGCTGCCTATTCGGCAGTGAACTAGAAGTCTAGCACGGATTTTCCTTATAACTAAACCACTTAGCTCAATTTAAGCCAAAACACCCTTTTTTTCAGCGATCACAGCAACGTCAATAAAATCAACGACTTAGAATGTCAGCAAAAAAGAGGGTTATTTCACATTTGATATCAGCATCATGAGATTTTCAGGCCCAACTGTCAGTAATAACAGTTAGCGGCACAACCACCACCCACATTTCCCCCAAGCAATAGCCAAAACCCCCGCCGCCACAATATCTTTTGTAGACAATCTTTCACCAACTACATTATAATTAGCACGAAATTTTTAACAAAAAAAAGCGAGTAATAAATGGCTCAACGAACAATCAATACTGCATTTTACGATGCAATGTTCGGTGATAAACCCTCTAGCGGTAAGTTAAACCCGCTGGAACAAACCATTCTTGACAAAGTCAGGGCTGTGCTCAACAATCCCGATCAGTTAAATAAACATATTCCTCCCCTGCCCGTGCTTGTTTTGCGACTGCTCGAATTAACTCGCGACCCTCACGCCGACTTTGCTCAACTGGCCATGGTGATTGAACAAGACCCTTCGCTGTCTGGGCGGATATTGCAGCTGGCCAATTCTTCCTTTTATTCTCGCGGTACCACAACCATCAATTCGCTCGAAAAAGCCGTGTCACTGCTGGGGCTGACTGGCGTCAGTAATATCGCCAGCACCATCATTATGGAAAAAATAAAACCCGCCAATCCAATCTATTACAAGATGTTTGGTAAGCAGATTTGGGATCACTCCATTCAAACCGCTTATGCCTGCAAAGATTTTGCCGTGCAAGCGGGCGAAGAAGAGTTCGCTGGTCATTTTCTGGGGTTGATTCACGATGTCGGAAAAATTGTTATTTTTAATTGTTTGTGTCAGGCGCTGGTGGGCAATTTTGACGATGATATGCCCAGCAGCCATATCTTTAAAAGCCTGATGTCTGAAATGTCGGTGGATATATCGGTGTCGATTGGGCTGGAATGGGAGCTACCAGCAGAGTTTCGAGATGCGCTGATTCAACAACGTACTGGCGCGTTTTCAATACTCGGCGATGCGCTGTTTAAAGCCAATATTTTAACCGAACTGCACCTGCTGCTGAAAAATAAGATTATTAATCAAGAAGTGGCCGAAAACATCATGGTTAAACGCAAAATAGATCCGCTATATGCGCAAGACTTTTATGTCTTGGCTGAAGAAGTTATCAAGATATAACAGATCGGCTCCGATTAAACTGGGTAACAATTGCCTTGTGATATTTACAGTAAGGTTGATGCAACTTTCGCGTGGCGAAATGCGAGGCACCAGCAGCACTGCGCCCGGCTCTGGCATCCTGCTTCGCTCAAGCGACCACATCCCTGTGCTCGACCATGGGCCATTCGTCATCGTCCAACTAAATTCCAGGTTGATCTATGACTGTTTGTTCAACGGTGCGCAATGCTCCTCGTAACCTCGGACCGTGCTACGCACGGGCACCCTACTGTCGACAACCGCTGTAATAATTACCATTGATATAAAGCAAAAAGCCGAACACTTACGTGTTCGGCTTTTTACTAGTGTGACTTTTTTATTGTTATTACGTCACCTCAACTTTTACATGCTTTGCTTAGTTACAAGTAGCAGGACCAATGTTAGACCATACCGCTGCAACACCTGGAGTTTCGTTCTTAGTCCAGTAAGCTGCTTGATAACGAGAACCTTCATGGTTCACCTGGTCGCCACCGTTGTAGGCAGCCGTAGGGCTATAAGGTAACTCAACGTTGCTTGATAATGCCCATGGGCTACCAGCTGAATCAGGTTGGTTACCTTGAGTCCACCATTTAGCACTGTATACCAAACCATTGAAGCTCACTTTGTCGCCACCGTTATAGATGCCACTAGCAGACCATGCAGCATGGTTGGCAGCATCTGGGTCTGTTGCGCTACAAGGATTTGTCACATCTTCAGCTTTAACCGTCACAACAATCGAATCAGTTGCTGATAACTCACCATCAGTCACTGTCGCGCTGATAGTATAAGCAGTGTCAGCAGTTACCGTAGGAGCAGTCAGGCTAAGACCTGAATTGTCACTAGAAACAACAGTCAAACCAGCAGGTACGTTATAAGTCACTGTGATTGCGTCGCCATCTGGGTCAGCAGCAGTGGTTGCAACTGAGAAGCTTGCACCAGTATCTACCATCATGTCAGCAGGTAAGCTAATCGTCGGCGCGTTGTTACCAACCACTACGTCAGCTTGAACGGTAACTGAAACGCTATCAGTGCTACTCTTTTCGCCGTCGCTTACGGTTAAAGCAAACGTTAATGTTGCATCAGCAGAAACCGTAGGAGTTGCAAAAGAAGCTACTGCTGCATTCGCACCAGTCAAAGATACCGAAGCACCACCAGTTTGAGTCCAGCTATAAGTTAATGCATCACCATCAGCGTCAGTTGAAGCAGCGCCGCTCAATGAAACAGAACCTGCGCCACTTTGAACAGTTTGGTCAGCACCAGCACGAGCAGAAGGCGCTCTGTTTACTGGTGGTGTACCACAATCCATAATACCTTCGTTCATGGCATTTAAGATATCGCCGTTATCCGCATCAATTTCCCAGCTGAAGATACCAGCTAAGTCTTCAGCACAAACGATGGCCGTTTTAGCTTTAACAGAACGGGCATTATCATAAGAAATCAAATCACCTGTGCTTGCTTTATAGATGTATGCGCCTTCAGCTACTGCATCATAACCTTCAACCCATTCTGAGCTGCTAGCCATAGTGGCAATCGCTTTATAATCAAGGATACCTGGTTCCCAAGTACCAGCAGTTCCGTCAGTACCAGCACCAGTGAATGGTGATGCACCTGGTGCAATACCTGTTACGCCAGTCCAACCACGACCGTACATGGCCGCACCAACAGCAACTTTGCTCATGTCAGCGCCTTGCGCTTGCATCATGGCCAAACCACCAGCAAGGTTAAAGTCTTGAGTCATCGCGTCACCTTGACGGAAGTCAGGGGCATAAACACCAGCCTGGTGACCAAGTTTGTTAGTATCCCATGCACCGTAGTAGTCATAGCTCATCAAGAAAATGTTATCAACAACCTCTGTAACCGCTTGATAGTCAATCAATTCAATCTTAGAACGGCCTGCGCCAACAGCACTGGTCAACTGGTAATCACGGCCTTTTTCAGCACTCAAACTATCAAGCATTACACGTAATTCACTCATCAATGCAAGATAAGTGGCACCACCTGTTGCTGGGTCACCCAAATCTGGATTAGCACCGCCACCGCCTGGATATTCCCAGTCAATATCGATACCGTCGAAGAATTTCCAAGTACGTAAGAACTCTTCAGCAGAGTCTACAAATACTTTACGAGCAGCTGGGTCGCTAAATGCATAGAATGGGTCACTTAAAGTCCAACCACCAATTGAAGGGATGATTGTCAATTCTGGTTGTGCTTGTTTAAGCGCCATCAACTGACCGAAGTTACCTTTGTAAGAACCGGTAGCAGCACCTTTTTGGCCTTTTTGTAAAGCAGCAAACATATCATGGATAACCAAAGAGCCATCAGGTAAGCCAGCACAATCAGCAACTAAGATGTTGTGGCCTGAAGGGTTAGAGTCTTTCAACGAATCATTAACACCACACACTGGAATAAAGCCATAAAGAATGTGAGTCAAGTTTTGTGCTGGGATGTTATCTACGTTGAATGCTCTGCCGTATACGCCCCACTCTACAAAGTAAGTACCAACAACTTTACCGCTGTTGTTGTTATAAGTGTTATTGTTGCCGCCCGGCGTCAATACTAGTGGGTACCGTCAGTATCTTCAACTTTAATCGCTTTTGAAACAGAAGCTGTACATACACCAGCATCATCACATAAGCGAATTTGAAGGTCATACTGACCACCTTTAGCTACCTGCAATGTAGCAGAACCAGTTTGTGTGCCGCTACCTGCGCTAGCAGTTTGTGTTAATACTACTTCACCGTTAAGCAAGTACTCTACTTTGGTGCCGTTTTCGCCGTTCCACTTGCTCCACGCAACTGGTACTTCTGCAAAATCTTTACGAGTTACAACACTCTTGTAAGACGTTCCGCTCTCAGCAACATCAACGATAGCAAAATTGCTTTCCATCCATTCGATGGCAGCAATACCTGGTGCAGCTGATGCACTTAAACTGCTAAAACCGGCTACTAGCCCTACTGCGATTGCTACTCTTGATAATTTGTTGTTCATGTTAAATTTCCTCAACTTCTCTTGTATTGGTTTGAATTATTGTATTTCGTTTTTTTTATTGTGTTAGATACATATTTTTTCACTTGCAAATGACAACGCTGTCATTTATACTTAATTTCACAGTGTTGCTACAGACTTTTAAGGTTACTCAACACCCGAGAAGTTGTTGCTCGCTGTGACTATCGTTGATTCGCTATGGTTAAAACCGTTCAAAGTTATTACCGTAAGTACGCTATAGTGAATCAAATGATAACGTTGTCATTTCTTCGATGAGAAATACTGTTGTCAAACTCGACGAGATTGTGAGAAATCTCATGTTGTACTGCTGACGTATTTTTCAGTCTTTTCCATCTGGTTATTAGGTTAACACTCAAATAAGCCTTTGGCTAACTTTTTGTTTACTTAATATTTACCAACCTCTTATTCATTCTCGTTATTGTTTAACAAGTGATTAATAAGCGACGAACAAATACTAATCCAGCCTCAGTAAATTAACAAGATCATATTATTAACTTATTTGTTCCAACCGTGTATTCTTTTCCCCTACATGCCTTTTACAACAAGGCTTTGCGCCTCCATAGAACTAATGGTTATAACATGTAACCAAATGTGTATAAGCCATTTTTAGTTGTCTTACAGGGAAGTATTACCTCAATAGATAAACATTAACCTCGTTAAATTCCCATTTGCAAAAGATTGATTAGCAACCATTGTCGGTGAATAAAAATTCTAAAAAAGTTCATATTTTGGCAATTAAGGTCAATTTGTTGAATTAATGTGCAGTGAGGGTCCAGTGAAGGTGCAGTAAAGGTCTAGTGAAAGTGCAGCGAAGGTGAGCTAGCACCAATCCCCTGCTTGTATTGTGCCACCAAATTACCTACAGTTACTTCTCTGGATCTTTAGCCCATCGAAATCTAACCCGTAAAAAACCATGAAACCACTCATTATTATTACATTGGTACTTTATATGACTGCTACATCACCCGCTCAAAGCACTAACACTAGCACTAGCACTAGCACTAGCACCAGCGAACAAGACACCGCGGCTATCAGCATTTTTAAGCAACACCAAAAAGTCAAAGCGCTGCTGGCCAAACATACAGACCCGCAATATACCATCCACTTTAGTGAATTACAGATGAGTGATCGCTGTGGTTTTGTTGGCTGCCAGTGGCAGAAGTTGGTTTCTATGGTGATCACCGCCGCAGATCGCGCCAATGCGCCATCGGTGACGTTTCTAGGGGTCGTTGAAGGTTGGGTCCCCGACCGGGGCATGGCACCGACGGTGCGTTTTGTTCAATTAAGTGATGTGGATGAAAGTGCTTTTGATATTCAGTTGTAAAAGAGATGAAATGGCGTAGGGTGCGCATTGCGCACCATTAACATGGATTTACGGTAACCCTTTTTATATAATATTTGGCAACATATTCATGATCACTTTCAACATTGGCATGGTGATGGCTGTGGTGCGCAGTGCGCACCCTACTTTAAATACGTCCCCATCCAACCAAAGACTTCGTCATACCACTGCTGAAGGTTATCACCATTCAAAATCCAGTGGTTTTCTTCAGGAAAAAGCAGCAGCTTCGAATCAATGCCTTTGCGCTGCAAAGTGGTGAACGTACTTAAACTCTGGTCATAAGGCACCCTAAAGTCTTTTAAACCATGAACCACCAGCATCGGGGTCTTCCAGTTCTCGACATGATCAGCAGGATTGAACTTGCTATAATCTGTATCCGCAGTCCAATGTGGCCCGCCAAACTCATGATCAGGCAAGAATAACTCTTCGGTCGTCGTCGAAAAGCTCTTAATATCATATAATCCCGCATGATTAATCAAACATTTAAACCGATCAGGCCAGTTGCCCTCAATCCAGTTCATCATGTAACCACCATACGATCCACCCAGGGCACAAACATTGTTGCCGTCAAGCCAGCTTTCGTTCTGCACCGCGTGAAGCAGTCCCTTTTGTAAATCTTCTAACGGCTTGCCACCCCAATCACGACTGATTGAATGAGTAAACTCTTGTCCGTAACCGGTAGA
>JBLGCB010000223.1:0-10736 GCA_047617105.1 Phenylobacterium sp.
ATGGGGCAGTTAAATCACTTATGGGTAAAATAAAAAACCTCTCACTCTGTTGCACTTTGGCCATCATTTATTTTCTTTCGGCCAAACTGGGGCTGACATTTGCTTTTGAACAAGCCAATGTCAGCCCAGTATGGCCCCCTACTGGTCTTGCCATTGCAGCGCTGCTGTATTTTGGTTATCAATTATGGCCGGGGGTTTTCTTTGGCGCATTATTACTGGGTATATCCATTGATACCCCCATCATCCCTGCCATCCTCATCAGCATTGGCAACACACTCGAAGCACTGGCCGCCAGTTTTTTAATCCTTAAATTGATTCATAAATACCCTTTTTATTCGATTAAATCGATCTTCACCTTTAGCGCACTGATTTTACTCACCACGGTCATCAGTGCCACCATAGGCGTTGGTAGTTTATACTTCAGTACCTTAATCACTGAACAGCAAGTCATTTTATTGTGGACCACTTGGTGGCTCGGTGATGCCGTAGGCGGACTGCTTTTTACACCATTATTATTGACACTGGTACGCAAACCAGCGTTTGCAATTGATAAGTCGCGCTTTTATGAGTTAACCGCCCTCGTGGCTTGTAGCATCATCAGCACTTTTGTCGTTTTCAGCACTGCAATGACCCTTAACCAAATTCATTATGCATTCGCTTTTTTTCTGATCCCAACCATCGTCTGGTCAGCATTACGTTTTTACCAACATGGTGCCAGCTGCATTATCATGTTCTATGCCCTCGTGGCCATTTACAGCACATTACAAGACAACGGCCCCTTTACCGTATCCACCGCTAATGAATCGTTACTATTGTTGCAAAGCTTTATCGCCATTATCATGGTCACCGCATTGGCTTTAGCGGCCAGTGCCAGTGAAACCAAACGCATAGAAAACCAACTACTGGATACTCAGGGCAATCTGCGCCAGCTACTCGAAGAACGCACCGAAGCGCTAGATGATAGCCGCAGCGAACTCAATGCAGCCGTTGGGCGCAGCGAAGCCTGTGCGGTGTCGATGCGCAAACTGCTGCAAGCTTCGATGTTATCCTCAGGCGAGCCCTGTTTTAATGGCATCACCAAAGAACTGGCCCAGATATATAACACCGATTATGCCTTTATCGGCGTTTTTGCCGACAACAGTCAACTCACTATCCGCACTTTATCCTTGTGGTGCAAGAATAAACACATTGATAATTTTAGTTACCCACTAAAAGACACCCCCTGCCAAGATGTACTCGACTTTAAAATGGAATTGATCGAACGAGACGTCGCGACACAATATCCCAACGATCCACTGCTGATTGAAATGAACATCGAGAGTTATTTTGGCGCACCCATCATATCTTCCACTGGCACCAACCTCGGCATTGTGGTGGTCATGGATAGCCAGTCAATGGAAGTATCTGACTGGGTCAAACCGACATTAAACATTATCGCCACCCGCGTCAGCTTTGAGCTCGAACGCAATCAAGCCAAACAAGAACTGCAACTGGCCGCCAGTGTGTTTAAAGAAACCGCCGAAGCCATTATTATTTGCGATAAACAACAGCGCATGTTACGGGTCAATCCGGCCTTCACCCGCATCACCGGATATAGTGCCAAAGAAGCGATTGGCCAAACCCCTAAGTTATTCACCAGTGACAGGCACAGCCGCGGGTTTTACCAATCTTTTTGGCAAATCGTTGATGCCACCGGCAGCTGGCAAGGAGAAGTATGGGATAAACGCAAAGATGGCAAAGTCTTTCCCTGCTGGCAAACCATCACCGCCGTGCGCGACAAGCAAGGTCAGGTAAAACAATACATTGGTGTATTCAGTGATATCAGCAGCAAAAAACAAGCTGAGGAGCAGATTTATCACCTCGCCCATTTTGATATTTTAACCGGTCTGCCCAACCGAGGATTATTTATTGAACAACTGGGTCAAGCCATGAAAAAAGCAGCCGTAGAACAACACAGCCTGGCTTTATTGTTTATGGATTTAGATCACTTTAAACTCGTTAACAACGCCGCTGATCACTCAACCGGCGATATTTTGCTGATGCATGTTGCCGATCGCTTACGCAAATTCGCCAATAACAACGTGGTGGTCTCTCGCCTCGGTGGCGATGAATTTACCATTTTACTTAAAAATATGACCACTGAACAAGAAGTGAGCAAATTGGCTCAAGATATTCTCAAAGAGCTATCGACCCCTTTCAAACTAGCGCCCAATGAAGTGATTGTCTCTGCCAGCATTGGCATTTGTACCTATCCAAATGATGCCGATTCCGCCCATGAATTACTGAGAAATGCCGATACCGCAATGTATAAAGCCAAAGAAAGCGGCAGAAAAAAAGTCAAATTTTATACCCCTGATATGAACCGTAAAGCCAAACAGCGGGTTGAAATTGAGCAATCTTTGCGCCTTGCGATCAAAGAGCAACAATTTGTGCTGCACTATCAACCGCAAGTTCAGTTAAGTACTGGTCGAGTGATTGGCGTTGAAGCCTTAGTCCGCTGGCAACATCCACAACAAGGGTTATTGTCACCTTATTATTTTATTCCCATCGCCGAAGAAAGCGGCTTGATTGTGCCCCTTGGCGAATGGATACTCGAAGAAGCCTGCCATCAGTTTGTGCGCTGGCAAAAGCAGGGCATCGAGCTTAATCATATGGCGGTAAACCTCTCAGCCCGTCAGTTTGTTAATAATGATATTGAGGCCACGGTTAAAAAAGTGCTGACCAAAACCGGCATTCGTCCCGAGCACCTCGAACTAGAATTAACCGAAAGCATGTTGATGAAAAATGTCGAGCAAACCATCGCCACCATGAATCGTTTAAGGCAAATGGGTATCGCGCTGTCGATAGATGATTTTGGCACCGGTTATTCATCAATGGCCTATCTCAAACACTTCCCCATTGATAAGTTGAAAATCGACAAATCGTTTATTGATGACCTGCTCAACGCTTCCGCCGATGCAGCCATTGTCAATTCTACCATCAGTCTCGCCCATGGCCTCGGTCTGTTGGTGATTGCCGAGGGAGTTGAAACCGCTGAGCAAGCGGCTTACCTCAAAGCCCACAATTGCGAAGAAATTCAGGGTTATTATTTCTCGGTGCCTTATCCGGGTGATTCCCCCGGATTACTGGCTTTATTTAACGGTGAAACCCCAAAGATTAGTGCAATGGCAAAACCAGAGTGCTGATGTATTCCAGGGACATTCGATAACTGCTAGGTCACGCGTGGGCACATAAAACGTGACCACCCTACGCCATTCCAAACAAGTTTCTAGTTTTATTAAATTTTCATTTCTATGTTTGTTGTTTCCGCCTAAAATGAACGGCCAAACAATTATGTTTAAGACCCCCTCATGAACAGCCAAACTTTAAGCCAACTATCATCCGCCCTGCCTGCGGGCACCTTAATCACCGACCCAGATATCCTAATGGCTTATGCCCACGACGAAGCAGTCTTGGCTCCCTATGAATTACCCGCCGCCGTGGCCAGAGTGAAAAGTAGCGATGAAGCCTTAATTGTGGTCAAATTTTGCGCCGCCCATAAAATCCCCCTCGTCGCTCGTGGTGCTGGCACCGGATTATCAGGCGCGGCCAATGCCAGTAAGGGCTGCATTGTGGTGTCGTTTGAAGCGATGAACAAAATCATCAAAATAGACCCAGATGAACGCATTGCCATTGTTGAACCGGGTGTGGTCAACGACGACCTGCGTGATGCCTGTGCTGAACACGGATTATGGTATCCACCAGACCCAGCCAGTGCCCCTTGGGCAACCATTGGTGGTAATGTTGGCACCAATGCCGGGGGGTTATGTTGTGTAAAATATGGCGTCACCCGAGATTACGTGTTAGGACTTGAAGCCATTGTTGGTCAGGGTGAGCGGGTAAAACTCGGCCGCCAGACCGCCAAAGGCGTGGCCGGATACGACCTCACGTCACTGTTTGTCGGCTCAGAAGGCACCTTGGGTTTAGTGACCCAAATCACCTTGCGGCTGCGCAGTATTCGCGAAGCTGAGCAAACTATCGTCGGCTATTTTGATGACTTACCCAGCGCAGGCCGAGCTGTGGCGGCGGTCACCGCCTCAGGTGTGATACCCAGTGCGCTAGAATTATTAGACCAATATTGCCTCAAAGCCGTAGACCAGTGGAAAAATATGGGGCTAGCCGACGAAGCCAATGTTTTGTTATTAGCCCGCACCGATACACCGGGTGAGCAAGGTAATGCTGAGGCGAATACTATCCTTGAATGCTTTGAACAATCGGGTGCCAGCTGGTGTGCCCGCTCAGAGGATGAAACCGAAGCCGAAGCGCTTTTTGCCGCCCGTCGTCTGGTTTTTCCTGCCCTTAAACGCTTGGGTAAGGTACTGACAGAAGATATCTGTGTGCCACGAATGCTGGTGCCACAAATATGTGCCCGCATTAATGAAATTTCTACTAAATATGATATCGCCATCGGCTGCATTGCCCATGCTGGCGATGGCAATTTGCATCCGATGATCGTCATTCCCACCGACCAACCCGAAGCGATGAAACGTGGTCATGCCGCGCTTGAGAAAATCGTCGATGCCGCCATCGAATGTGGCGGCACAGTGACTGGCGAACATGGGGTTGGATTGCTGAAAAAACGCGGCTTGGCCAAAGAAGTTGGTCCTGTGGTGCTTGATATGCATCAGGCGATTAAAAACGCGCTGGACCCGGCCAATATATTTAATCCGGGTAAGATATTTTAGCTGTGATATCTCGCTGTTGGTGGATATTAAAAATGACAACCTCATCAATAAATATAACTGACAGTAAACCATCATAAAACCGTCATATAACCCAAGTATAGTGTCTACTTACTTTTGTATTATCAACGGGACACTAGTAACGTGCACGATCTATTTCGAGAAATTTTAACCCCCAATAAAGGGCAAACCATAGAGACCTTATTTCAACCGATATTTGACGTTGAAAACCAACAGATTGTCGGCTTTGAAGCTTTATCACGTGGCCCACAAGGTTCGCCCCTTTACGCCCCGACGGCGTTGTTTGAGGTCGCCAACCAATTTGGGGTTTTGTATGAATTAGATATTTTGTGCCGTCAACTGGCCATCCAACGTTTTGCTGAACAACAGCTACCCGGATTGCTATTTTTAAACGTCAACCCGATGATCCTTGCCAACCCCAAATATCCCCAGGGAGAAACCTTAAAGTTGGTGGAACAACACGGACTCACCAATGACCAAATTGTCATTGAAGTTAGTGAAAGCTTTCCCATATTTTCCTCTGGGTTATTACATCAAGCGTTAGAAAAGTATCGTAATTATGACTTTAAAGTCGCCATTGATAACCTTGGTTCGGGTTATACCGGGTTAAAACAATGGTCTGATTTGCGTCCGCAAATGGTCAAAATCGACCGTAGTTTTATTGCCGATTGCCATAAGGATATGGTTAAACGAGAGTTTTTACGGACCATTTTTGAATTGGGTAAATCGACCAATGTGAAGGTCATTGCCCAAGGTGTGCAAAGCGAACAAGAGTTTGAACAACTGTTGGAACTGGGTATGGTTTACGCTCAGGGCTTTTTTCTCGCCAGCCCTAAAGCCCAACCTGCCAGCCATATTGATGCCTACCCAGCGCTAAATATCCGCAAACCTGAGCGTTATCAAGCATCGTATATCGGCGCTACCATTAAACAGCTGGTATCCTCCCCTGTCACCTGTGATGTGCGTTCCAAGGCCGGTATTATTTATAAAATGCTGGTATCCAATCCTAAAATTCAGTGTATTCCGGTGCTCGAAAACCAACGGCCCGTCGGCCTAGTATGTCGCCACCAGCTCATGGAGCGGTTTTCTGATACCTATGGTCATGCATTGTTTGACAGCCACACCATTGATTATTTTATGCAAACCACCCCGGTGATCCTCGACCAATCAACCTCGCTCGATCAGGCCAGTTTAGTTCTCACCCAACGTAATGATGAAAATTTCAGTCAGTATTTCATCATCACCGACCGACAAAAGTACCTTGGTTTGGCCTCTAGCCGAGAATTATTACGCCGCATCACCGAAGCCAAAATCGAAAATGCCCGTTATGCCAACCCTTTAACGCTGTTGCCAGGTAATGTGCCGATTGACCGAGAAATTGACAGTCTGCTGGCCAGCAAACAGCCTTTTGCGGTGGCCTATCTTGACATCGATCACTTCAAACCGTTTAACGACGTTTACGGCTACGGTAAAGGTGATTTAATCATTAAGCTATTAGCCGATATTGTGCGCGCCCATTGTCAAAGTGGTCATATTTTTATTGGTCATATCGGTGGTGATGATTTTATTATTTTGTTTAAAAACACCCCATTTAAACAGATTTGTGAAACCATCATCGTCGACTTTAAGCGCCAAACCAAACAGTTTTTTGAGCCAAAGGATATCGACAATCGCGGTTATTTTGCCTGCAATCGTAACGGCGAAAAAACCTTGTTTCCGCTGGTCAGTTTGTCTATTGGTGTGGTTTCACCTGATCACCAGCTTTGCACTTCTCATCATGAAGTGTCATTAATGGCCAGTGAAGCGAAAAAAGAAGCCAAAAAAATGGTCGGTGACCGGGTGTTTTATTGCCGACGCAGTCAGCCAAGTCGCCAGCATCATCTTCGTTTGTCGGGGCGTAGTGAACCGATGAATCAGGCTGAATTACAATGTGCCTAATCGCCCAAAAACCCCCGCGCCTTCGCCATCGACCAGTCTAGTAACCACCGAGCACTCACCGCAGAAGATGGCGGTTCAGGTATTTTGGCCATCGCCGCCATGGCCTGAGTAAAATCAGCACAATGAATCAACGCCGCCTGATACTGGCCAAAGGCTTTGTCCGCTTTGCCCTTGAGCAAGAACTTTTGCGCGGTATCATAGGCACTTCTGGCCTTTGCTAACCCTTCGTTGATGGGGACTCGTACCACCTCAATACTCGACTCATCACATGAAAGCCCAAACCGATGACAATAGTCATTCATTTTGGCCTCAGCCGTTTCTAGTTGATTGGTTTTTAATAAGCTTTTAATCTCATTTAGGGCTTCAAAACGACGTTGTTTTTGCTGTTGTGCCTGCTGCTTTTGGCTTAATAATTCAGCCCAGTCAGGCCAATAATGTAAGGCGCGATCATACAAGTTGACTGCCGCATCAAAATCGCCTTTCGCCGCCTGTAGTTGCCCTTCGCTAAGCAACGATTTAACCAAAGCCGCATCGCCGATATGACAACCACAATGACGACAAGCCGCTTTTTCTGTGGCGGTTGGTTTGGTGCATTTAGGACAAGGTTGCACCAAGGCTTCGCCACAGTGGTTGCAGTGTTTATCCACCGCCGAGGTGGCCCAAGTATCACAATAACCACATAGCGGTAACCGCACCCTGGTTTTACCCAGTTGTTGCTGTATCCCCCATTGCTTTTGGGCCGCATAGGCTTCGATATATTCCAGCACCGCGGTGTTGGTGACACCAAACCGTTTGCCCACCATTAATAACGAGGTCATTTCTCGGCTTTGAATAAACTGGTCAACCCCGGCTATCGCCAAATAGGGATCTAACCCTTTGAGCAACTGGGCAGCCAGCGAATTATCGTAACGCGCTTTATTGCCAACATTGGCAAACACCGATTTTGCATGTCCCGCCAGACGCATTTTAGCACTGGTATCTGCATCGGTTTTACCCAACCGGCTGAGCGATTTATACAGTTGGTCTGCCCTTTGATGCAAGCTTTCACAGGATGAACGAACGGTGAGCACTGGTTGATGGGCTAAGCTCAAAAAGGCATAAAGTGAATCCAAATGCAGACCATCCAATTCATCTTTGATGGTTTTGGCCAGTGACACATCCAGTTTCGGCCGGGCGATTTTTTTTCGTTTCACCCCTTTGTCGGGTTTGATACCCTGTTGTCTTAGCCGATCTTCAATCTGTTCGGCAGTGAAAAGTTTGCCCGTTTGTACACCTAAGATTTTCACCAAATCGCGAGATGCGGTGGTGGTATGAATGGTGTTGATCAAGGCATCGAGTTGCTGGTGCTGCGCTTGCTGCGCCTTTTGCTGTTCTTGCTGATGAGCATTACACTCTTGCGCCGCGCGCTGTGGGTCTTTTAATAGTAGTGACATCTCGGGGATCAGCTTTAAAAAACGCTCGGCTTTACGCCTTTGGCTCGGCGTGCCCTGATTTTTGTGGCGCGACCATTGCCGCCGTTTATCGACAATGGCCAACTCTATGGTTGACCAGTCGGTACTGGTTGGCTCAAGCGCCAATAGGGTATAAAAGTTGGGTCTCATCGGTCCATTTATCCTGTATTACTCAATCCTGTGGGCGTCGTTATGGTTTTGCCAGCTGTAAACCCGACTGACTTTGGCCAGCAGATTCAGTCAATACCTGAGCGATGGTCGAGAAGGTATCTACCAACCCGGTCATTGAAGTAAAATAACTGCCCTCATCTGACGAAGCGATATTATCAAGAAACTGCTTGTCAGCACTGCCAAAACCAATGGCGATAATATCTATCTGGTTGCTATGACAATATTTTGCTTCTACTACCGCCCTGCTCTGATATGACCAGACTCCATCGGTCAGCACAATGCCAAAACACTGCCCGTTGGTGTTTTTCATTAACTTGCTCAATTCACCAAACGGGTTGTTGTCGTTTGATACCCCGGTTTCACCTGCGCTGAGTCCATTAATCGCAGCGGTGATTTTGGCCGCATTTTGAGTCGCGACCAATTTGGTCCTAGCGGTATCTGAAAAAGCAATAATGCCAATGGAGCAATGGCTGAGGTCGGTGTTTTGCAAAAAACTCAGCGCCGCTTTTTTCGCTTCGACCATCGGCTGACCTTGCATCGAACCCGACAAATCAAACGCCAAATAGGCGGTTACATGCGGCTGCGGTTCTGCTTTAAACTCAGGCACCCCAGCAAATCGCTCAGCCACATCCAGCGGCAATGCTTCTACCGTCACATTAAGCTTTTGTTGGCTATGCCGTTCAACCGCATCTACCCGTACCGTGCCACTTTCATCGTAATGATAACTGACATCAATCACCGCGGGTTTACCCTCTTGATGAGGAATATCGCTCACCACATAACGGCCAATATACGCCACGTCAGCCGGGTGTTCTGACTCACCTTGGGTCATATAGATTTCTAATTCATTAACCCGGGTATGACAGGTTTTATGCTGAAAAGGGCGTTTTTCTAGTCGTGGTAGTTCAACGTTTTTCGGCAGGATAATGCTGTTAACATAAGCACTCTGATCGCCATTAAGGGCAATCATACCGAGGCTATGATTACTGACATCAATGGTTTTGATTTGACCACCAAGGGCCAACACAGGCTTAGCTGGCTTAGCCGGTTTACCCGACTTATCCGGCTTAGCAGCGGCACCCGCATTAAGGCGCTCAGCCGCCACCATTGCCGCCCCCAATGCCACCGATTCATCGACGTTAACGCCGCTAAGAATGGGTTTGTCTAATTGCGCTTTAAGGTATTGTTGCACCATCGGCATACGGGTCGAACCACCAATCAGTAATACCCCATCGATATCTGCCGGACTCAGGGCCAAATCTTCCAGCACCCGCATGGTCATTAACATGGTGCGTTCCATCAAATCGGCGGTGATCCGGGTGAATGTCGCCCGGTCAAACTCATAACGGCCTTTGTTACCATCATGGCTTATTGATACCTGGGTCTGTTCGACGCTAGTCAGACGTTTTTTCGCCTCTTCTGCCACTATCAGCAAATCGGCCATGCTCTGTGCATCTTCAAGCGGGTCAACGCCAAACTCATCTTCAAACGCAGCGGCCATATATTCAATGATCCGATCATCCCAGTCTTTACCGCCAAGTTGGTGATCACCATCGGAGTTTTTCACCCGGATCACATCTTGTTGCTGGCTGCTTTCTGACTTTTCTAAAGCCCGCTCTAGTGAAAGCAGAGTGACATCAAATGTGCCGCCACCCAAGTCATAAACCAATATGCTCTGGGTTTGCTTGTTGAAATTGGAGTTGGCGTTGATGTGCTTTTTCAAACCATAAGCCACCGCTGCTGCGGTGGGTTCGTTGATCACCTGCAACACGTTAATACCCGCCGCTTTACCGGCAGCAATGGTCGCATTACGTTCTGAATCTCTGAAATAAGCGGGCACGGTGATCACCGCATCGGTGACCTTTTGGCCCAAAATGGTTTCGGCATCGAATTTGATTTTTTTCAACAACAAAGTGGCCAATTGCGTGGCGCTATAGTCAACCCCGTCGGCATAAAATACAAACTGCTCGTCGCCCATTTGGCGTTTAAAAAATACCGCCACAGGATACAAACCCAAAGTCTGTAAGACCTTGGCCTCGGCCCCAATGATAATTTGCCCTTCTTTAAAGCAAATCACCGACGGAGTAATACGTTCACCCAAATCATTGGCGATCACCACCGGATGGCCATGCTCGTCAATAGTAGCAATGGAAGAATTGGTGGTGCCTAAGTCGATACCTATAGCTAACATGCTGTTCTCTTTATCTTTTTAGGATGATACCGTCAAACCCATGTTATGGGCTTTCTTCTGTGCCAACGCGTCGTCGGTCAAAATCGAATTGGTGGCAAAATCTGCGGCGATTTCTCGTTGGGTGGTTAAATCCTTGCCCTGCACCGACAGCAAACCATCGGGTCCTAGGGTAAAGGTGATCTCCACTGGCGAGCCTTTTGGCAACGCCTCGCCAAAAGATAACACCGCATGGCCAATCTCCTG
>JBLGCB010000224.1:0-10703 GCA_047617105.1 Phenylobacterium sp.
AATGAATTCGTAGTTCTCGTTGAGATCCAGATCATTCCAGCTATCTTTGTCCATTCTAAGGAACCAAACATTCATCGATTCAAACTTCCTCTATCTGAGCGGCTAAAGGCCATAACGCCGCATTCACCTGAATTTTGGGAGCGCAGCGAGTAAAATTTCTAAGTGTAGTGACTTGTTTTGGTTTAATTTCGATCTAATATTATTTCACCCTCGTAAGTATCGCCACCTGATGAGGTATACTTGCCTTTCAGCTTAATTGAGTAATTGTTATAAATCGCCCAAATGAATGTAACGCCTATACCCAGAGTTACTATTGCTGTTATAAGTGTGCCACTTGATACGGCACCAACCACCCCCGCAGTCATACCTATTGGATTCCAAAAGTTTGTAGCTGCTATACCAGCAGAGCCTATTGCTAATGCTAAGCCTGCCTTTGAGGCAAATTTAACTGTTTTAATATTGTTCGCGAGTCCTTTATCAGCAACAATAATGTGTTCTACTTCATTGTCTATTGCTTTTTTAAGTTCTGCTTTGGTATTAACGACAGCATATTCTTGCATTTAGTCCCTCTTTAAGTTGTTGTTATGTGTTTTTACTCTTAAGCTGCAACTAGAAATGTTACTAATGCAGTTATCAAAACGGCTCCCCAATGACTTGAAAAACTATAAATAGATTTTCTATATTTTTCTCTATTTCTAATATCAAAAAAATAAAGAGTAGAAATATAAAACCTTTCGTATGTAGATGCGTGTTCAAAAACACTATCAACACGTTGAAAAATTAGAAATTGTTTTATAGCTTTATGAATTATTTTTTTAGTTAAATCGTTTGGGTCTTTCGTTGTGAAAACTATGATACTTTCTCTTTCAATAAGTTGGTCATCACTTTTTGATGGAATTAAAAAAACATCGAAACTTCCGACCGCATTAGTTGTAATTGATAAAGAGGATCCAACTTCTTTTTTCCTATCGTAGTTAGTTGATTTCTCATCTTTAGTAATGATTACATTTCCCGTCCAACGTTGAGGATGTGCTACCTGGATACAGTCATAACCTACGTAAGTCTTATCCGAAAAATCACCATTTAAATCGCTAGATATATAAAAATCAGAGTGGTCTATTTTGAAGTCATTAAAAGTCTCTCGAAAAATAATTTCTATTTCTTTTTTCTTAAGCTTCCAATTAATTTTAGCAAAACGATTAAGTAATTTAGACTTTTGTCTTTTAACTTTTTCGTTCTCAATTATTCGATTCAAACTCATACCTTTTCAAAACACATAACATTGTTATTAACCGAAAAAAAACCGTGTTAAAACACAGCCAAAACCGATCTAACACTATTGAAATTTTAGATACACTACAACATTAACCCAACACATTCAACAACTTGGTTGATGTTTTTTAGCAACAACATTGAGGCAAAGTCGGGAGCTTTCCGTTTTTCACGGATTGTTTTCAAAAGAGGATTGGACTGATTCGTGTTACAGTGTTTTTAGGCAATCTTTTCAATAGAAGCATGAAACAAACGGTAGCCCCTTCAATAGTACAATCAACATAGTTATCGCCATAGTTGATTAACACTGCCAGTCACCTTGATTATTCCGGTGGTCCGACACTTCGGTGAACCGCTCATTGCCCAGCCTCATGATGGGTGGTGTGGGGGCTTGGAGGGTAAAAACCTCCGGCTACCCGATGAGTTTGTGTGAGCTTGCAAGTTGTATCGTGTGTGTTCAGCACTATTGGGAAACACATTTCAATTTAATAGGCCATACTACGCCAAAGTAAATTAAGCCAAAAGCACCATTAACGATTGCTAGCATCGATGGCATGACCAGTTCGTCACCACTTGTTCCGTTAAGTTCAGGAATGAGTACAAATCTAATGATGGCAATAAACCAAATAAGTGGAACGGTTAATTCGAGAAGTAATCCGCTTAGAAATTTCAATAAGCCAATTTTTTTATAGCTCTTTATAAGAACAAAGAAGTAGCGAAATAAAGTTGTAATTGCTGCAATGCCAAGTAAAAACGAACCTAAAATACCAGCTAAAAAGCCAACCATTAATAATTTTTCATTTTCATAAAATGGCTGTAATGCCAAAGCACCAGCAACGAGTACTAGCAATGATACTGTTTTATATACTCTTAATTGCTTTATTTCCATTTACTTGGTCTCCATTCGCTCAATGCCATCCCAGTCAGCATCAACCCCATTGGTGAGATGTTTGGCGCAGCGGTGTTGATAAAGCGCGGCGGTTTGGTCAGAAGGGTTGATGCTCAACACTTGGGCAAAAAACAGCGAAGCGGCTTCGAAATCATGGCGGTAATACATCGCCAGCGCCTTTTCGAAGGCCGACATCGAGGCTTTTTTCAAATCGATGCCCAATTCAGACTCACCATCAAATATTTCAATCACATTGACACTCTGGTGCTTGCCCTTAACCTGTACTCGGCCCAGTGCGCGGTGATTAAAGCGATGGTGTGGCGACAGCTTGTTAAAGCACTGTTCGCTCACCACCATGGTGGCACCATAAGTTTTGGTCAGCCCTTCAAGACGTGAGGCGAGGTTAACCGCATCGGATATCACGGTGCCATCCATGCGCTGGGCATCGCCTATGGTACCCAGCATCAGCGAGCCAGTATGCAAGCCGATGCCAACGGTAATGGCTTCTCGGTTTTGCAAGCGGCGTTGCTCATTGTAAATGCGCACCTGTTTAAGAATACTGATGGAGGCTTTAACCGCATCATCAGGGTCCTCAGGAAATAACGCCATCACCGCATCACCCATATATTTATCGATGAAACCATGATTGTCTCTGATGGGCGGGGTGACGTAGCCAAGGTATTGGTTCAGAAAATCGAAGTTTTCTTTGGGGGTCATGGTTTCAGACAATGAAGTGAACGCGCGAATATCTAAAAACAAAATGGTCATTTCGCTTTGAATCTGGTCACCAAGACGCACATCCACCACCGATTTATGATTAAGCATCTTAAGAAATTCAGACGGTAAAAAACGTGCTGAAGCGGCGTTGATTTTAACCAAATCTAACTGGGTGCGAATACGTGCCAGCAATTCTTCTTTGGCAAAAGGTTTGGCGAGGTAGTCATTGGTACCACAGGAAAACCCCTCCACCAAATCGGAGATTTGGTTTTTTGCCGTGAGCATGATGATGGGCAATTCGGTGGGCGGATGGTCTTCACGAATTTTCTCCGCCACTTCATAACCCGACATTTTTGGCATCATAATGTCGAGCAATATCAGGTCAAACGGGCCATTTTCTTTAATTTCTCGCAGGGCTTCTTCACCACCAGAAGATTCACTGAGCTGATAGTTTTCCATCGACAAATGATTGTGTAATACCTGACGATTAACCGGTTCATCATCGACCAGCAGAATACGAAAGCGGCTATCGTCGTCATCGTCATCGTCATCGTCATCGCTAGCGCGGCTCGGGCGAGGTGACGGTATAACGGCTTCTTCCAGTACATGCAAATGTGAAATCGCCTGACTGACATTGCCCGCTAAGGCTTTTTCGGTTGAGGCGGGCAGGGTAAAACTAAAGGTTGAGCCTTGGTTTACTGCCGATTCAACCGTGATTTCACCGCCATGTAATTCGACCAGTTGTTTGCTCACCGCCAAGCCTAAACCCGTGCCACTGTAGGCCCGTGAAGAATCGCCTTCAACTTGTTCAAATGAGTCGAAGATGCTGTCAAATTGGTCTGAGTCGATGCCAATGCCGGTGTCGGTGACACTGACTTTGATGTTCTGACCCACCACTTCGGCGGATACGGTGATTTGTCCTGAGTCGGTAAACTTAATCGCGTTACCCACTAGGTTGTGAAAGATTTGTTGAGCGCGATCTTCGTCGGCCAGTGCGGCGGGTAAATCGGTGGGCACGGCATTAATCAGTTCAAGCGATGGGTTGTCTGCTTTTTTGTTTGATTTTTTATTTACCAGGGGCCGAGATAAGGTCAGCACGACATCGGTCATGCTGTGCAGGTCTATTGGGGTGGTATGCAACGCCAAGTTGCGATTTTTCAGCTTGGAGAAGTCAAGAATATCATTGACCAGGTTTGACAGTCGCTTGCCGCTGGCCACCACCATCGCAAGGTTTTTGTTGGCGGTATCGGGCAGTTGTCCGGCAACGCCGTCGATCAGCGATTCGGCTAGGCCAATGATGCCATTGAGTGGGGTACGTAATTCATGAGAGGTATTGGCCAAAAATTCATCTTTGAGTTTATCGACCTGTTTTAATTGCAGGCTGATGGAACGTTCGTAGTCCAATTTGCGGCGCTCGGCCAACACCACGACTACCACCAGCGTCAGTAAAAGTAGCGCGTAAATGGTATAAGCCCACCAGGTTTTCCACGGTGGTGGCAAGATGGTGATGTCTAGCGATTTGCCTTGTTGATTCCAATAACCATCCTGATTACTGGCTTTAACGTATAAAGTATATTCGCCAGCGGGGATATTGGTGTAGGTCGCACGGCGGTTTTTGGCGCTGGTAAAAATCCATGCCGGGTCCTGGCCTTCGAGTTTATAGGCATACTGGTTTTTCATCGGATTGGCGAAATGTAACGCGGCAAATTCGAACGACATCAGATTTTGCTGGTGGGTCAGGGTGAGGTGATCTAGCTCGTTGATGGTTTTGCTGAGTTCAAAACCAGCGTTGTTATCGTTTTGTTGGCGCTGCTCGCCTTGCTTGAGCCGGGGTTGAATAGGCACTGGCTGATTGGCCAATAAAAAATCGGTCAATATTACCGTCGGTTGTTGGGCGTCATCCTGGATGTTTTCAGCAAAAAAACGATTAAACCCCTTGATGCCGCCAAAAAACAGTTCGCCATTACGATTTTTAAAATAGGCACCAGAATTAAATTCGTTACTTTGCAGACCATCATTAACATCATAGTTTCTGAATTGGCGTGTTTCGGGGTTAAAGCGGCTCAAACCCTTGTTGGTGCTGAGCCATAACTGGCCTTTACTGTCTTCAAGAATACCGAGGATGGTGTCATTGGCTAGGCCGTCTTTTTCTCGGTAGCGAATGAAGCTGTGTGACTGTACATCAAACTGGTTGAGGCCGCCTTTAGTGCCGAGCCACAGGATGCCTTTGCTGTCTTGATAGATGTCGGCGACGGTATCATGGCTGAGACTGCGGGGGTTATCAAGCTGGTATCTAAAATGCTCAAAGTCTTGAGTCTGGGCATCAAAGCGGTTGAGTCCACCGCCATCGGTGCCAATCCACAAAGTGCCGCTGCTGTCTTCAAAGATGGTTTTGATATTGTCATTGCTGAGACTGTTCGGGTCTGAAGGACGGTGTTTAAAGTAAATAAAATCCCTGGTCAGCGGATTGTAACGGTTTAAGCCGCCACCATTGGTGCCAACCCAGAGCACGCCATTGCTGTCTTCAAAGGTAATATAGACGGTGTTATTGCTGAGGCTGTGAGGATCCGATGGTTGGTGTTTAAAATGTTCAAAGCGCAGGGTTTTGCGATCAAAGCGATTTAATCCGCCGCCAAGGGTGCCAATCCATAAGTTGCCGTTGCTGTCTTCATTGATAGAACGCACTCGGTTATGGCTGAGGCTGTTGGGGTTGGAGGGGTTGTGTCTAAAATGGCTGAAGGTTTGAGTGTTGGGATCAAACTTATCCAGGCCGTTATCGGTGCCAATCCACAAGGTGCCACTTTTGTCCTCGTGGATAGAAAAAACAAAAGCATGGCTGAGGCTGTCAGGGTCTGATGGCTGATGTTTGTAGTAGGTAAAGCGCATTCTCCGGGTATCGAACTTGCTTAAACCGCCGCCAAAGGTGCCAATCCACAAAGCGCCCTGACGGTCGCCATAAATTGAGCGCACATTATCGTCGCTGAGGCTGTGAGGGTCTGCCGGATCATGTTTATAACGGGTAAAGCGGTTGCTTTTGGCGTTGTACTTATTCAGCCCTCCGGCATAGGTGCCAATCCACAAGTTCTGTTGGTTGTCTTCATAGATGGATTTTATCCGGTTATGACTGATGCTGTACGGGTTATCGCTGTCGTGTTTGAATTGTGTAAAGCGTTGGGTTTGGGCGTTGAAGCGGTTCAGCCCGTTGCGGGTGCCGACCCATAAAACACCGCTGCTGTCTTCAAAAATGGCGTAAACCTGATTGTGGCTGAGACTTTCAGGGTCAATGGTGTTGTGACGAAAATGGCTGAACCCTTGTTGTTGGGGATGAAAGCGGCTGAGTCCGCCATTGGTGCCGACCCATAACGTGCCTTGAGAATCCTCAAAAATGGCCCAGACTTTATCATGGGCTAGGCTGGCATCATTGGCTCTGGAATGGTTGAAGTGGGTAAAACGACCGGTTTTAGCATCGAAGCGATTTAAGCCATTACCCAAGGTGCCGACCCATAGAGTACCGGCGCTGTCTTCAAGGATACTTTTTACATTGTCATGGCTTAAACTGTGGGGGTCGGCCGGGTCGTGGCGATAATGTTCAAAGTCTTGAGTATCGGCGTTGTATTTGTCGAGTCCGCCTGCTCGGGTGCCGACCCAAAGGGTGCCGTTTGAGTCTTCATGCAGGGTATTGATAAAGTTATTTGAAATCGAGTGTGGTTTTGCCGGGTCGTGGCGATAGATTTTAAACTCGTAACCATCATAACGGTTAAGGCCATCTTGGGTGGCAAACCACAAAAACCCTTGTTGGTCTTGGAGTACGCTAAGCACCACGGTTTGTGATAACCCGTCTTCAATCGACAGGCGATCGAAGTGCACCGCGGGCCCGGCGGCGCGAGTACAAAATGATGCCAGCTGTATGAAAAACAAAAGCAATAGTGCAATAATCAGACGCATGGTGTTGGACGTGTTCGCTTATAATCTGGTTGATAAATGAGTGATTTCTAGCATAGCGTATACTGGGGGGAGAAGATAGAACAAACAGAATCAATGGCTGAACGAAACCGCCGTAGGGCGCGTTATGCGCCCATCAACGGCTATTCCACCATCGGCAAATAAAGATTATCAATCCATACCGTATCCGCACCTTCACTGGCGCTATCGTCTTTTTCATAGACCCATTTAAGCTGGTGTTGGCCTGCGGCCAATGGGAATTCAATCAAGGCAAAAGGATGTTCGCCAGACCACTGTTGTTGCATCACACCATCAATGTAAAAACTGAAAAAGTCATAATCTTCTTCGCTGCTGACTTTAAAAGCAAAACTGACTGCTTCACCAGTGCTGTTAATGGTAATGGACAAGGTGCTACTTTGGCTGTCGCTGATAACCCCCGAGCGTAATGAATAAAGACCTTGCCAAGCTTGTGTGTTGTCAAACTGCCAGTTTAACGCCGATTGGCCGATGTCATCAAACGGGGCTGGATTGTTGCTTTCAAAATCTAAAACCTGAGTTGTCGGGAAGGATAGCGGGTCGGCATCACTGGTGCCTGCGTTGTATTCTTGCAGGGCACTAAATCCATCATCATCGTTGTCAAGCAGGGCATCTGCACTGTTCGTCGGATTCATGCCATGGTTGATTTCATAAATATCGGGTATTCCATCGTGATCAGAATCTTGGTCAATAGGGTAGTCTGGGTGGCTGAGAATATAATCCACCAAATTGGTGAGGCCATTGTTGTCGATATCACCCGCGCCATCATTGATCAGCGGATTAAGGCCGAGGTTAATTTCCCAGCCATCGTCCATACCATCATCATCGGTGTCTGTGAGTATGGGGTTGGTGGTGGCCAGATATTCTTCGAGATCACTCAGGCCGTCATTATCGCTGTCAAGGCTGGTATCATGGCTCAGTTCATCGAAATAGAGATATTCCCAACTGTCGTCAATCTCATCATTATCGCTGTCAAATACCGCCGGAATGCTGAGGTTATCAATCCAGCTGCTGTCTGCGCCTTCGCTGTCACTCTGGTCTTTTTGGTAAATCCAGCTGAGTCGATGTTTGCCTGGTGAGAGTGGGAAATAGACCATTTGATTGGCGATTTCGCCAGACCAATAACCTTGTGGCACATCGTCGATAGTAAAACTTAAGCTGTCATAAGTCCGTTCTGAGCTGACCATCAAATTAAAGCTCAGCGGCGACCCATTGGCATAGATGGTGGTGGTTAATATACTGCTTTGTTCATTGATAATGGCACCTGAGCGTAAGGCATATTGACCGTTCATCACCGGGTTATTTTCAATTTGCCATGGCTGATTACCGTCATGGTGCCAGTAAAGCGGGGCCATTACCGCGGTTTCAAAATCAAGGTAAGCGATTTGTGGCACAGAAGAGGCGTCGTTATCGTTGGTGCCTGCAAAGTATTCCTGTAGGGCGGTAAAACCATCGTTGTCGTTATCTTGTTGGGCATCGGCCGCGTTGTTCGGATCAAGGTTTTGTGCCACTTCCCAGCCATCGGGCAAGATATCGCCGTCACTATCTGGGTTGGTTGGCTCGGTGCCAAGCTGATATTCTTGTAACTCACTCAGCCCATCATTATCGCTGTCTAGTGATAAGTCATGGTTTAAGTTGTCAAAATACAGATACTCCCAACTGTCAGCAATATCGTCTTTATCGCCATCAAATATCGCGCCAATATAAAGATTATCAATCCAAGCGGTGCCACCGGTGAAAACATCAGAACTGCTTCTGTCATAAACCCACTTTAGGGTGTGTTTACCCGCACTGAGTGGATATTGAACAGATTGCATGGTGGTATCACTTGGCCAAACGGCCTGTTGTTGATTGTCGATATAAAAAGTGAGTTTGCCGCTGGTATTTTGAGTGATGCTACTGACGTCGAAACTGACGGTTAATGGTGCGCCGATAGCGGTGATGGTGGTTTGAATGGTGCTGTGTTGCTGGTAACCAACGGTGCCACTGCGTAAGGCATAGTGGCCACCCAGACGACTGGTGTTGTCTATATACCATGGGTGGTCAGTGGAATTATGCCAATGGAGCGTGGCTGGGGTTGATGCGTTTAGTTGACCATTTTCAAAATCAAGATAGCTTGAGGTTGGTTTTGTTGAGGCGTCGTTATCGCTGGTGCCTGCAAGGTATTCCTGCAAAAGCGTAAATCCATCACTATCATGGTCTAGTCCGGTATCATCGGCTATCACCGGACTAAGCCCTTGTTCTAATTCCCACTGATCTGGCAGGCCATCATTATCAGTATCGTCAGAAGTGGGGTTGGTGCCTGCGGTATATTCTTGTGCATCGCTGAGGCCGTCATTATCGCTGTCTTGCGAAAAGTCATGATTGAGATCATCGAAATAAAGGTATTCCCAACTATCATTAAAACCATCGTTGTCGCTATCAGAGATGGTGGGTAAATATAGGTTATCAATCCAGGCGCTGTTGGTGCTGGTCAGCGTTTGGATGGTTGTCGCATTTGCTTGGCCGGATCTGCCGCGAATTTTTTCAGGGATGTCGAATACCCATTGCAACTGATGTTTGCCCGGGGTGAGTGGGTATAACACTCGGTTTATGGCCTCTGCGGCGGTGAATACATCTTGCAGAACATTATCGATATAAAAGCGCAGCGTGGTTTTGGGGTCGGTTGCGGTCACTTTTAAGTCAAAGCTTAGCGGCACACCGCTGGCATTGATGGTGATTGCGGTGATACTGGTTTGGTCATCGTCTATTGCCCCAGCTTGGAGTGAATAATTGCCGTCAATGGGGGTTTGCGGGTCAATATGCCAAGCGGCTGCACCAGCGTGTTGCCAGTGAAAAGGGGAGGTGGTGCCAGATTCAAAGTCGACAACCTGTAATACCGCTTGATTAAACTGACCGATGCGATTGCCCATGGCATCGTATTGATAGCTGACTTGGGTGGTTTGCGCCGTGGTTTCTGAGCTAGCCGACGTAGCAGGGGTTATTGCTGACAGCATAAGGCCGGCGATGGTCAATAGCTTTTTGACGGTTTTGTTCAGCCTAGTGCGGCTGGCTGGTTGTTGGTGATTGTTTTTATTGTTCATTGGTTAATTCCGTTGATTTGTTTCCTTTAGAATGTTTGTTGTTGTTTTTAACGGGCGCAGTGTACAGCTAAATATTCGGTGGTACAACCAAAATGTTTAGGTAAGAGGGGGTTTTATTAGGGGGAAGGATGCGTAGGGTGGGCAGTTTTTTTTGCCCACGCGTGGAGTCCCCGACAAGGCCAACCTATTTAAAGCCGAAATCAATAACCTCCATCATTGGCATATCTTGAGTTGGCCGAAATCAATAACCTCCATCATTGTCATATTTTGAGTTGGCCGAAATCGATAACCTCCACGCGTGGGCATGAAAACCTTGCCCACCCTACGTCGAAGCAGGCAGCTTTAACGTAAACGTCGTACCCCCCAATTCCGAGTCGACATGTAACTCGCCATTGTGTTTTTGCCCGGTGATGGGAGTGATTGAATCGCTCAAACTTGATGCTTATTGCTGGTGTGGTCTAGGCTGTCGAAAAAGCACTGTTTTAGTTATGTTCATAAGTTGATTGGGTATACCTTCAAAATAATGAGGGTTTTTCTGGATTGCCAACAAGGATGAAGATATCTCAAAATGGCAGATATCATCTTTGGCAAAAGTATTAGTCGAGCAAGTAAAAATAAATATATACATAATTTTATATTCCACAAACCATTAGCTTTGTTCAACGGATTCAAAAATAACTTCCCAATAAGTTGGTGCAGTTGATATTTCAACCACTTCTTCTAAGATATAAGCCAATAAATTATCGATGCATTCATGGCTAAAC
>JBLGCB010000225.1:0-10684 GCA_047617105.1 Phenylobacterium sp.
CGGCCGAAAAAGCAAGTTAAGCACGCGAATGATGGCGTTCGGTTTTACTTCTACTCATCAAAAAGTCATCGATACAGACTATCTTGACGAAACATTCAAAGGGCATATTCTTAAGTTTGAACGCAAGCCGTTACCGTAAACCAATCTCACCCAGCAGGTGACAAACCTTATCTAATCCTTCAGTATCCAGCGGTTGTGACCAGTGAAAACTATTGATAAACCGCTTGGTATTGAGAATTTGCGCACAATCGGGCGCAAACTTTGGCATATAACCGTTACAACCTTCGAGGGAGACCCGCAGGTTGCCAACGTTGAGCGCCCATAGACCGGTATTTAACTGATACAATTCATCCGGATTATGGTCGGGTAAGGTCAATTCTTTGCGGTTGACTGCCTGATTCAAAATCTCATCAAAAAATCCACAAAGTTCCTTTCCGCCTTGGCGCATACGTTCAACCCATGCCACTGATCCGCGCTTGAGAATCGCTTCATTACCCACCAACATACCCAACTGAACATCAAAAGAATGCAGGTTGGTCTTTTGATAATCGAGCAAGAAGCAAGAGATCAGTTTTTCTGGGGTTGTCAGCTCCAGTGGTTGCAACTTACGATAGGTGACCAACTCACGCTTTAACAACATCACATCCAGCGCAATCAGTACATCTTCTTTGGTCTGAACATGTTTGTAAATCGAACCCATCGATATACCCGCCTTTTTGGCAATCGCCGACATGGTGAAATCCATCAATGAACTTTGTTCAATAACCTCGGCCGCTGCCTCTAATATCATTGATTCTTGTTCTGCTGGTGAAAATTTTGCCGCTGGGCACATAATTCAATACTCTTTAACAGGCCTTTCACAGGCTTAGTGGGCTTAGTGGAACAGTTCGAACGCTATTCGAATTATATTATTGACAGTGCTAGTCAAAGTCAATGTAAATGTTTGCTTGACAAAATATCCACGGTAGAATTAGAATAACCACGTTCGAACATCATTCGAATTAAAGTCGAATGGTGTTCACCAGATAATTCTGGACTTTAAATGAGGAGAATACGATGCCCAATTCAGCGCCTAACACATTGCCTAACACACAGTACAGTACAACTCAAACAGCCAAATCTTCCACAAAATGGCGTCGTTGGGGGCTGGTTGCAGTACTAAGCCTTGCAGTCACCGGTGGCCTTGCGGGTTTTAAAGTGTTGCAAATCAAACAGGCGATTGCTTTTGGTGAATCTTTTCCTGAACACAGCGAAACAGTGGTGGTAGCACAAGTGACCCACACTCAATGGACGCCACAATTAAGCGTGCTCGGCGAAGTGGTGGTGCCAAATACCCTGAGCTTGCGCAATGAACTGGCCGGAAAAATTGTCGAAGTTGGTTTTAGCGCCGGTGCCACGGTCAGCAAAAATCAAATTCTGTTAAGACTCGATACCAGCGAAGAGCAAGCACAACTCAAAGCCGCCAAGGCACAAAGCAAGATTGCCCAGTTGGTACTCGGACGGGTCGAAAAGCTGGTGCAACAAAAACTCGCTAGCCCAGATGAATTTGACAAAGCCCTCGCCGAGGTGACCATTGCCCAAGCCAAAGCCGAACAATTGCAGGCCATCATCAACAAGAAAACCCTGCGCGCGCCTTTTGCCGCTTATGCCGATTTACATCAACTCGAAGCCGGACAGTTTTTATCCGCCAATAGCCTGATCACCCAACTGGTGGGCATTAACGCCACCAGCTGGGTTGACTTTAAGTTACCCCAAGAACACGCCACTCTAAAAGCAGGCACCCGTATCATCGCTCAGGCACCCGGTTTATTGCCTGAACCAGTGAATGCGATTGTGGTAGCTGGCGATTCATCGGTGATTGCCCAATCCCGCCATATCCGTTTTCGTGCCGAACTGCCCATCGCCACTCACTTGCTGAGACCCGGTTCGGTGATCAACCTTACCGTGCCCTCAGGCCAAACCCAAAACGTTGCCATGTTACCGGCAACCGCCATTCGACGAGATAATTTTGGTGCTAGCGTTTATGTGCTCGAAGCCGCTGAACCTGGCGCTGATGCACCTTTTCGAGCCGCCAAACGTCAGGTCACGCTGGGCCAACCACTTGGTGAAAACATCATTATTACTGCGGGTTTAAAACCTGGTGATCAGGTTGCTGCCAATGGTTCTTATAAATTACATCAGGGCATGTTGGCACACATTGGCCAACAGGCGCAAAACATCAGCGTCGCCGCATCAAGCCAAACCACAGGTAACCAGTTATGAGCCAGCAACAGGACCATACCTTAACTAAGCCCCTAACTAAGCCCTCAATAATGGACATTTTTGTTCATCGTCCCATTCTCTCCATTGTGATTTCTGTGGTACTGGTGCTAATGGGATGGCGGGCAGCCCTTGAGTTGCCGGTATTACAATTTCCACAGATTGAAAGTGCCGCACTGGAGATCACCACTACTTATGTTGGCGCATCGGCCGAAGTGGTTCAGGGCTTTATTACCGACCCAATTGAACGGGCCGCCGCCTCGGTGCCTGGGGTAGATTATATTGATTCGACCACAGTTGCCGGATTCAGCACGGTGAAAGTCTGGTTAAAACTCAATCAAAGCAGCAGTACTGCATTGGCCGAACTATCGACCCGTTTGGATCGCATTCGCTTTGAATTGCCCGCAGGTGCCGAAGACCCAAGTGTGATGGTGCGCCGAGCCGATCGCCCCAACGCTGGTTTTTATCTGACCGTACTGACCAATAACGAAGGCACCGGTGGAATGAGCCGCAGCGAAGCCACTGATTACCTCACCCGACGGATCAATCCTGTGATTGCGTCTATTAACGGTGTACAACGGGTGGGCATTGAAGGCGGTCGATTACCCGCGATGCGCATCTGGTTAAACCCACAACGGCTGGCATTGTATGATTTGGGTTCTGAAGATGTTGAAGCCGCCCTTAAAGCCAATAATATTATCTCTACCATTGGCCGCAGTAAAAACAGTGATTTACGGATTAATTTGCTCACCGATAGCTCATTACAAACCATCGCCGACTTTGAAACACTAGTGGTTAAACAGGTAGACGGCGCGCAAGTACGCATTGGCGATATCGCCCGGGTCACTTTAGGTGAAGAAGAAGGAGAAGTGAATGCCCGTCAAGACCAGAACAATGCGGTTTACATTTCAGTTTGGCCATTACCCGGTGCCAATGAAATTGATATTGCCGACCAACTTTATCAAACCCTCGACCAACTCAATCCAACCTTGCCCGATGGGCTGAAAATTGACATCGCTTATGATGTTACCCGTTATATGCGTGACGCCTTGAAAGAAATCTTTATTACATTAATCGAAACTATTGTATTGGTTGGACTGGTGGTGCTGGCGTTTATGGGATCACTAAGAACCGCGCTGATCCCATTGATCACCATTCCCATTTCTTTACTGGGTGCCGTCGCGGCCATGGCAGCATTGGGCTTTTCGCTCAACCTGCTCACCATTCTCGCCATTGTATTGTCAGTAGGGTTGGTGGTGGATGATGCCATTGTGGTGGTTGAAAATGTCGCCCGCCATATGCGCGAAGGCATGAGCCGCACTCAAGCGGCGTTAACCAGCTCACGCCAACTATTAACGCCAATTATTGGCATGACCATCACTTTGGCGGCGGTTTATGCCCCGGTCGGTTTTTTGTCAGGCTTAACCGGAGTATTGTTTAAAGAATTTGCTTTTACCCTCGCGGTGGCGGTGCTGATTTCTGGTGTGGTCGCGGTCACGTTATCGCCGATAATGAGTGCTTATGCCAGCCCACTGGGTGGGCGTGAAGGCTGGTTAACCAAAAAGGTTAATGCCCAGTTTGCAAAAATCCAGCAATACTACAGCAAGCTACTCGATCACACATTAACATGGCAGGCACAGGTATTGGTTATGGGTTTGTTTATTGCCCTGCTGACCATACCGTTTTACTTTTTATCGTTGCAGGAACTGGCACCGATTGAAGATCAGGGCAGTATTAATGTTATCGTCGAATCGGCCCCAGATGCTTCATTGGAATATACCACCAGCGCCATGTTTGACGTGGTTGATACCATGAGCAGCACAGAGGGTGCCGATATGATGTGGCAGATACTCACCCCTGTCGGCGGATTTAGCGGCATGGAATATGTTGCTTTTGATCAACGAGAGCGCAGTGTTCATGAGTTGCTGCCCGAGGTATATGGTAAGTTGGCTCAAGTCAGCGGGGTCAGGGCATTGCCTGTTTTGCCTGCGGCTTTGCCAACAGCGGGTAACTTTGATGTTGAGTTGGTGGTGTTATCCTCTGATTCACCACAACAAATGCAGCAATATGCCAATCAACTGGTGGGCGCGGCTTATCAAAGCGGTCGTTTTATGTTTGCCGATACAGATCTTAAAACCGATTTACCCCAAGCACGTTTTCATCTTAACCGGGCACGTATTGCCGACCTAGGTATGGATTTGGCCCAGGTTAGCCAACAGTTAGGCTTATTGCTATCGGGCAATTATGTCAATCGCTTTGATTTTGATGGCAAGGCTTATCGCGTTATTCCGATGATTGAGGGCACTGGGCGTCTGACGCCCCAAGCGCTGATGGATTTAAAGATACGTACCCCGAGGGGTGATCTGATCTCAATATCGACCATCGCCATCCTTAAAATGGAAGTGGCCCCTCGTTTGCTGGGCAAGTTTCAGCAAAAAAATGCCTTTCGAGTGTATGGTGGTTTAATCCCCGGCTCAACCAAAGAACAAGCTTTGGCGGCATTAGAAGCGGCGGCAAAAGAGTTTCTGCCTGGCCATTACACCCTTGATTATGCGGGTGAATCACGCCAGTTACGCCAGCAAGGCAATACCTTAATGGGCGTATTGGCGACAGCGCTGATATTTGTTTTTCTGGTGCTGGCGGTGCAATTTAACAGCTGGCGTGATCCGCTGGTGGTATTGCTCGGATCGGTGCCGCTGGCCCTATCTGGCGCGATGTTATTTACATTTTTAGGCACCACCACCATCAATATCTATTCACAAATTGGTTTTATCACCTTGGTCGGTTTGATTGCCAAAAATGCCATCTTGATTGTTGAATTTGCCAATCAATTGCAAACTGAAGGGTTATCAAAATTAGCCGCGGTGAAAGGCGCAGCGACCACCCGTCTACGTCCAGTGTTGATGACCACTGGTGCGACTGTATTGGGCCATTTCCCACTGGTGCTGGTGGTGGGTGCTGGTGCCGAGGCACGTAACAGCATTGGCATCATCTTGGTGGCTGGCATGTTATTGGGCACCCTGTTTACCTTGTTTGTCTTACCTTGTGTGTATATGTTGTTGGCTTCGGTGCATAGTTCTGAGCATAGCCCAAAAGAGAGCCAAGACACAGCTGTCAATGAATTACAGCCGTTACCGCAAGCTTGATGTACAGCGCCTGGCATACTAAGCTAGGTGTTCTACCAACACTCATAGGAAACAATAATAATGTTAACCATCGCCATGTTATGGCTACCGATATTGGTCAGTGCGGTAGTAGTCTGGATCATTAGCGCCATCGTCTGGGTCGCCATGCCACACCACAAAAAAGATTACGCCCCTTTCCCCGACGAAGACAAGATGCGCAAAGCCATTAGCGAACAAAATGTCACGCCCGGTTTATACAGTACGCCATTTGCAAGCTCCAATGAGGTGATGAACTCCCCCGAGTTCAAACAAAAAATGGATGATGGCCCGGTTGCCTTTGTCACCGTGATGCCAAATGGTATGGAGATGGGCAAAAAACTGCTCAGCTCTTTTATCCAAAACCTAGTGTATGCGGTGCTGATTGCCTACATCGCCACATTTACCTTAAGCGCTGACAGTCAGTTTATCGAAGTGTTTAGATTGGTGGTGATGGTGACTTGGCTGGCCTATGGTGCAGCCTTTGTGCAAGACGCCATTTGGTTTGGTCGCCCGTGGTCGGTGATCGTGAAGTTTCTGTTTGACGCCTTGCTGTATGCCTTGGCCACCGCGGCTATTTTTGCTTGGCTGTGGGTCTGAATGAGGCAAGTTAAAATTTTTGGGCACCGAACAGCCTAGATAGCAAATGGCTTCGTTCCTTGCGACTACCGCAGAGTCACAGAGGGCGCTGAGGCAACGCAGAGAAAGAAAAACGGTTTTTGGGGTGGTGATTGTTACTCAGAATGACGTTATATACTCAACCCCAAATTTTCAATGTCTACATGAAAATGATAAAATAGCGCGCATATCATCAACCCTATAATTGTCAAAATAGGCCGTGAAAACAGCAAAGAAGGTTAAATATGGCTTTTAATGAAGTTGAGCTGGCGCAAGTCAGGCGAAGTGGCGAGCACTTTAAAAAGATACTCAGAGAAACCTTCGAACAGTTACCCCGTTCTGCCCGCTCTATCGCCGGGCTGGCTCGACTGACCGGGGTCAACAAATCTACCTGTCAGCGCTTGGTTCAGGCATTGACCAAAAGCCATGACGGTGTTGATGTGATTGTGACCTTGCCCGGTCAAACCGGTTTAAGGCAGCTCAGTGATGTTTTTGCTGGTTTAATCACCGACCAGGAAAGTGTGCAGAACTTTGCCCAGTTTGTCGAGCAATACGAAGATTTGATCTTGCAATATGCCAGCAGCCAGTCAGAGTTAAAACGACTGTTATTGAAGTTTCAGAATAAAAGCACCGAATCTTTTGAAGCCTATCAGAAGAAATTAAAAAAGAGCGCGTTTGAGACCAACAAAGAAATCAGCGGCGAATCGGTGGAGTGTTATTTAGGCATTCACATTTATCGCGTTAACCCCCAAGACGATAGTTTTATTGACGAGTTGATTGTCTCCAACCGCAGCGGCATTCATTTAACCAAAAGTGCACGACCTTTTGTGCAAAGTTATGCGGGCAACCTCAGCAAAATCAGCATTGGCGATCCGGTGAAACTCGACAGCAGCAATGTGGCTGAGCAGAACCTCACGGTGAGCAGCGAATATCTATTGAGTGAATTTTCGACCCCAGACATCGAACGTTGTTATGCCGGGGTGGGCAATATGAAAAACACCCTGATTTACAACCACACCTTGGCACCAATAGAATGTAATCAATTTGATATCACCCTCGCCCGCATGGATGTGAAAGCCCAGCCCAATCCACTCACCGATGCGCATAAAATCATTTGTCAGGGTCAACTTGGCAGAAGTCCCGCCAAACGTCTGATCATGATGAGTTTTATGGCCAAGTCGCTAGACAAGGGTTGCACCATTCAATCAGGGTGTTATCCAACCAGCTTGGCGGTGCATGAAACAGACCACCAGCCAGAGGATTTATGGAGCGAACGGTTTTCTGATTCACCAGAAATCAAGGTATTCACCCCCGCCGATCAGAGCTTAAACAATATTCTTAAGCTCAGCCATGTCGATGAACTGGTGCGCCAGAGTTTTGCTTTTATACAACAAGATCCGCAAGATTTTGTCGGTTATTTCAGTGATATAGAATACCCGCTGTGGCTCACCAGCCACCGCTTGTATTTTGAGTTTTCATAGTAAATCCTGGTTATATCTCAGCGCGTGTCACCGGGAAGCCCTGATGCATCCAGCCGAAGATCCCTTCATAGAGCACCGCCGTATTCGAAAACCCCCTGCGTCTTAACTGGCCAATCACATGATCAGCGGCGGCACGGGGACATGAACAATAAGCGACAATTTGCACATCTTTGGGCAGGTCTTTAACGACCTCATCCAAATCAGTGTAATAAGGCAGTGGCACCGAACCTTCGATATGCGCGGTTTGCCACACAGATGGCACCCGTGTGTCTAACAACACCATTTTTTTGTTGGCTTTTAGCGCCGCATTTAAATCTTTTGCCAGCACATACAAACCTTCTGACAAAGTAAACTCCGGCTGCCCGCCTTGGGGATTAATGACATATTGATCGGGCGTCGGCACTTCTTTGAGCACTGGCTTTTTCATGGTCCAGCCTTTATCACGACTGCGTAAAAACGCGGTGATATTATTGATATCTGCTGCCGACAATTTCTTTTCAAAAGCGGCCATTGGGGTATCTTGGCGGCCTTTGCGAATGGCATGGCGAATAAATTCATCGCTATTGTGCGCCAGCGCCGATTGGTTGCCCAGTGCAGGGGCGGTGATCCCTTCACCGTTGACGCCGTGACAGGCCGAACATTCTTTTTGATAGACCTTTTCACCACGGGTGATATCGCCATCAACCGCTTTGGTGCTCAAATAAATGCGCTGTACGTTAGATTGTTCAAACAACCAATAGGTCAGGTCCCAGGTTTCATCAAGTGTCATAGGGCCGCCGACTTCATCAAGATAACCGCCCATGGCCGTACCTTCTCGACCATAAGACAGTGGCCGTAAAATGGCATGAGGCACACCAGATTCAAACAAACTTTTGCTGCGCAACGAGGGGGCATGATCGTTCACATGGCCTTGCCTGTCTTCGCCATGACATAACACACAATATTTCTGGTAATTTGCCGCGGCGACTTTGCTTTGCGCTGCGGTTAACGTTCTGATGTGTTGTAATCCTTCGCCTTCACTTGCGCTTGCATGGGTAATCATGGTGGCTGAGGAAGTCACCATTAGAATTAAGCTGGTGAAAAAACCTGCTGCTTGTAGTATTCGTGCCATTTGACCTCTTCCTGTATTGCGATTTTGAAGTGTATAGCCTAGCGTAGTGGCTTGTTTGAAACAAGGTTTGTGCGAGGAGCGTAGTGAAAGGTGTAGTGAGAGGTGTGAGTTAGTCTAAATCAGACACAAGCACGACTTAATTAATAGATGGAATAAAAGTTAAGAAATAATTACAAATAGTACTTGTGCAATGATAAACCTTCTGTGATAATTCATATCAATCTGTCGCCATAGATAATGGTGATTTTTTTCTGGGGAAATGAGGCAAAGCGTGGAAGTTTTTATCAATCCATACACTGATTTTGGTTTTAAGAAACTTTTCGGTGAAGAAAGAAACAAACATCTATTGATCAGTTTTATCAATGATTTGCTCGGTGGTGCCGAACAAATTGTCAATTTAACATTGCACAATACTGAACATTTACCCGATAGTACTCTATACAGAAAATCCGTTTTCGACGTCTATTGCACCAATGAAAAAGGAGAGCATTTTATTGTTGAAATGCAAAAGACTGATCAGGGTTATTTTAAAGATCGCACTTTGTTTTATTCAACCTTCCCTATTCAAAAACAAGCAAAGAAAGGCAAATGGGATTTTAATCTTAAAGCGGTTTATTGCATCGGCATTCTCGATTTTGTTTTTAGCGATCATAAAAATCAACCCGAAGTGATTCATACTGCCCAGCTAAAAGATCAACGTAATCAAGTCTTTTATGCGGTCCGACGTTTCGGGAAACTTAAATTTATTTATGTCGAAATGCCCAATTTTAATAAGACCCTTGAACAGCTTGATAGCCATTGTGATCGCTGGTTATATTTTCTTAAAAACCTTAACTCGCTAGATCAAATGCCAGAATTATTTGCCAATGACATCATTTCTCAAGGGTTCGAACTCGCTCGAACCGCCGCATTCAGCCAACAAGAACGTGAGAGTTATGAAAGCAGCTTAAAAGACTACCGTGATATGTATAGCATATTAAAAACAGCCGCCGATAAAAACCTCAAAAAGGGCAGAGAAGAAGAACGAGAAAAGTACTATCAGCAAACCGTAGCCTCAGTCAAGAAAATGCTCAACGCAGGGTTGAGCATTGCAAATATTGCTGAATTCAGCGGTTTATCAGATGCACAGATAAAAGAGATTGAGGCACAAAATCAGTCAGAGTAATGCACTACAATCAACTTCTTAGCGCTGCTGCATTTGAATCACCAAAACCCCAGTGCCAAAGGTGAAATCACCTTGCCAGTGACTAAATCCATCTGCACTGGCTTCGATAATCCGTTGCTGCTCAGTCATATCGGCGGGCAGGTTTAAGCTAAAACGCCCTTCGCCATCGCTGATAACCACCTGATGTTCAACCCGCACTCGGGCACCAGCAACGGCTTCGCCACCAGCTGATATCACCTTACCTTGCAACACAGCAGTTTGCACTTCAACCCTGAGATACGCCGACTCCCCCTTAAAAGTCACATTGTCGCTGCCAGCGGCCAATTGATAAGGAAAGCCGTCGTATAAAACCACTTTTATCGGCTGGTCGAGAAAACGAACTGCAATATTGTTAAAACGGGCTTCGCCCTGGACACCTATAAAAGCCGAACGCTTGTCATCGCCTAGGTCTAAAGTCACACTGCCCTGTCGCACCAGAGGGGTTGCGTTATCATCACTGGTAATAAACAAGGTGAAATCAAAATCTGTCGACGCTGGTGGTGCAAGTTGAAACCCCAAACCCACAATCACCAGCATCAATACTCCAGGACCACCCAGTTCAAGCTTTCCGCCTAATGCCTTACCGCTATAGCGGGCATAAGAGCGAAATAAATAAAATAAGCAGATACTGCACAATAACCCTAAAAATATCAGCAGCACATACCATACAGAGCCAATCAAACCCAAAGCGGAGACATGCTCAGCCTGAGTGAGCAATACCGCTAATAAGCCGATTAACGCGATAAATGCGCCAATAGCGACCACGACCAGAAAATTAAATTTAGTTTTTGCGTTCATGAGTACTCTGTAGTTTTTTGGCTGATTGAATGAGTTGCTCTATTTGTTCGAC
>JBLGCB010000226.1:0-10613 GCA_047617105.1 Phenylobacterium sp.
TGGCAATAATCGGCATTCGCTGCTTCATTTTGCGACGAATGATCTCGGTGGCCTCGACGCCATCCATAAGGGGCATCTGTACATCCATCAGAATTAAATCATAATCGGTTTTCTTGGCTTTTTCGACCGCATCAATGCGTTGACGGCGCAGTCGACCTTCAGTTGCACTTCGTTAAGCAAGTGCTCTGCAATCAACTGGCTCATTTCATTATCTTCAACCAACAACACGGTTTTATCGGTGAAATTGGATGCTGGTAGCGCAGCAGCAACAGCATTGTCAACATCTGCATGGCCGACATCAACATTGGCATTAAACTGATAAAACAAACCTGCCAAACTATTATACAGGGCGCTGAGACTTGCTGGTTTAATCAACTTGGCATCAAGATAAGGTTCAACCGGGGCAAATATATCCCCCACCACCCAATCACCCACCATCAACAGCAAGGGTTTTTGCCCAGCGTCTTCATCAAGCCAGCTAGCACTGGTTTTGTTTTTAAGCTGATGGGCCAGTTTCAAACAATCACGGTTATCGGGCTGCCAATCGAGGATCACCAATTGATAAGGGTTATCGGCGTAATGCTGTTGCCAGTGTGCCAACGCTTTGCTCGCAGAGTCTTGTGACTCGACCGCAAACCCTAACCAAGACAACATCTGACAATATGCCATCCTAGATGCCTCACTGGCGCTCACCACTAGCACCTTAGTCCCTAACATATCAGATGGTATACTGAAATACTCCGTCAAACTGATGGGTTTAATATCTTCGGTGTTAAAAGCCACGGTAAAATGAAAAGTGCTGCCCAAATCTGGTTCACTGTCAAACCAGATTTCGCCTTGCATCAAGCCCACCAGCTCTTTACAAATGGTCAGGCCCAGACCGCTACCGCCATACTTACGGCTCATACTACTGTCTGCCTGAGTAAAAGATGAAAATAGCTTATCACCGGCTTCAGATTCAATGCCGATACCGGTGTCTTTCACCGAAAATTGTACAACCATCCGATGATTTTGCTTTTCAACTTGTTTGACCAACAATACGATCTCTCCACGTTCAGTAAATTTAATCGCATTGTTGAGCAGGTTAAGCAATATTTGACCGAGGCGAAACGGATCGCCCATTAACTTTGCGGGTACGTTAGCAGCAACATCATAGACCAAACTGAGCCCCTTTTCGGCAGCCTTGGGCATAATCATTTGCGCTAAGTTATCTAGCACTTCATCGCGTCCAAACTCGATGTTTTCAATCGACATTTTGCCCGATTCTATTTTTGCGCAATCGAGAATATCATTGAGCAAGCCCAATAATAAATGGGCCGACAGATGCACTTTGCTGAGGTATTCTTGCTGATTATCGCTTAAATCGGTTTTCAACACGATATCACACAAGCCAATAATTACATTCATTGGGGTACGAATCTCATGGCTCATATTGGCCAAAAACAACCCTCTAGATTCATTGGCCGCTTCGGCTTGCTCTTTGGCAATCAGCAGCGCCTGTTCAGTTTTTTTACGCTGTTCAATTTGGCGGAATAAATGTACCACCAGCGTCATCACCACCATCCACACCAGCAATAGCAGAATCAGCACAATGCCGCCCACCACAATAAAGCTCTCTTTGAGTTGGGTTTTAAGGTTAATAAAAAAGGCATCAGAGACATAAAACGTCGCCAGACCTAGCAACTCATCACTTTGCGGCGAATACAATTGCACCACAGTGGCAAAACACGCCGAGCAACCAATATTGCCCTCGGTAAAATCTAGTGAGCCGAGTTTGGCTGGCACCCCGTCATAATCCACTTCGAGGCTCAGACCAACAAAAAAGGCTTCATCCAGCAACGGGTCTTTGAGCAGCAACAAGCGATCAAACGCCCCTTGCAGTTGCTGCGCCATCAAATATTGCGCCGGGGTGGCGGCATCATCTGGCATCGATAAAATCTGTGCCAGACCAAGCGCCTGAGATTGCGCCTGTAAATAGGCATTATTGATGGCCTGAGATTTTAATCGGGGGACCAGATCACTCGACCAATAAACCGCCAGGATTAATTCTAATATCACCGCCAGTAATACAAAAGTGCTGGTGAGCCAGGCACTCGCCCTTAAATGACTCATATTCGCTTGTACAGGTTTCACCAATTTCATCGAAGAGGTTGAGTTATATTAGGGAAGTGTTGTGCGGTTTTCAAATAAAACGGTTTGATCCGCAATTTCGCCGCGTTCATGGTGTTGGTATTAATCAATGGCCGCATTTGGGCGCTGATAACCATGCCGCCCAAAATGCCTTTTTCAACATCCCCGGCAAACGGTGAGTACACCACCACCTGATGTTTGATGCCATAATCGACGATTTGTTGTAAACCATGGTCTGGCAACGACTCGATTAAATATACTCCAGCGATGGGGGGTTGAGGCTTAGTTAAAGGCTTAGTGAGAGGTTTAGTGAGAGGTTTAGTCAGCGCTTGCTGACTAATAACGGTGATTTTTAACGGTATGTGATGGACTTTGCCTTTGCCTTGGCCCTGCCCAAGCTGGCTTAGTTCTTTGGCAAATTGATTAACATCACCTTTATGTTGATGATGCACCAGCAAAATATGCAATCGGCCATCACTGGTGACTTTATTTTTGATATCAAGATCGGCCGCCAACATCGATCGAAACAGTTTCAACCCGCTGCGTACTCTACGTTCATCGGCCTTAACATCACTTGCCATTGCAGGCAAGCAGGCACTGATCAATAAAAACAGAAATAACACTGACACTGTCAGAATCTGCGGTTGCTTGCTCATAATGCCCTAGCTGCGTTGTGATATAACGCTGATTCAGTTGTCGTGGCGTTACTATAGTTCAATTGCGGCATTGATGTAAATACCCGTTTTGCTTCTAATTCTGCGAACTATCGGGCGATCACTGCAAACTTGATCGAGATCAAGAAGCGCCAGCACCATAATGGCAAACTCATGAACAACAACCCATCAGTTGACGAGAGTGCCATGAATCCATCAAAACCAGCATCAGAGTCAGACAACCCATCAGCTAATAGCAAAAAATATGAACGTAATACCTTTTTGTTTTTAACCGTGTTGCTTGCACCCATATTATCGGTGTTTATCGTCGGTGGTTTCGGTTTTATTGTCTGGATCAGCCAACTACTGTTTGGTCCGCCGGGCAGTTAAGCATCGCCAATCCAACCCAAAAACAAGCCGCAAACGAGGTCAACCATGTCCAAAATGCCAACCAGCGAATACCATGTCGCCAGTTTTCTCGCCCATGCCATTATGGCGCACATTGATGTGGTAAAAGCGGCCATCAGCACTATCGACGGTAGTGAAATTCATGGTGTTAGCCCAACTGGAAAAATCATCTTCACCCTTAATGAAAGCAGGTTTTAGGACCAATAACATCGACCCTAACGCGCGCCATTGTATGGCCTCAGCGGTAGGCGGTTTTATGCGCACCTTTGGCATCGACGAGCCGATGGGCTTTATGACGATATTGAAGCCACCGACGCTTGTGTGTTGTGGGGTTCGAACATGGCCGAAATGCATCCAATTTTATGGACGCGCATCACCGACAGACGCCTCAGTGCGCCCCATGTTAAGGTGGCGGTGTTATCGACTTTTAAGCATCGCAGCTTTGACTTGGCCGATAACGGCATGATTTTTACCCCGCAGACCGATTTGGCGATCTTGAACTTTATTGCCCATTACATTATCAAAACCAATCGGGTGAACCATCACTTTGTTAACCGCCACACCAACTTTCGTCGTGGCGAAACCGACATCGGTTATGGTTTACGCCCTGAACATCCATTGGAACAAAAAGCCAAAAATAACGGCAAAACCAAAGGCAGTTCAACGCCGATTAATTTTGAGCAGTATGCCGAGTTTGTTAGCACCTATACCGCCGAATATGTGTCTGAGCTTTCTGGTGTGCCAGTGAAAAAACTCAATGAGATGGCCGAGTTATATGCCGATCCAAAAATCAAGGTCACCTCATTCTGGACCATGGGTTTTAACCAACATACCCGCGGAGTTTGGGCCAATAACCTGATTTATAACATTCACTTATTAACTGGCAAAATCTCCACCCCTGGCAACAGCCCGTTTTCACTGACCGGCCAGCCATCGGCTTGTGGCACGGCCCGTGAAGTGGGCACTTTTAGTCATCGCTTACCTGCCGATATGGTGGTGACAAACCCCAAACATCGCAAAATAGCAGAGAAAATCTGGAAATTGCCCGAAGGCACCATTCCACCCAAACCCGGCTATCATGCAGTGTTGCAAAACCGAATGCTTAAAGACAGCAAACTGAACTTTTACTGGGTGCAATGTAATAACAACATGCAGGCAGCAGCCAATATCGTCGAAGAAGCGTATCCGGGTTACCGCAACCCCAACAACTTTATCGTGGTATCAGACCCTTATCCCACCGTCACCGCACAAGCGGGTGATTTGATTTTGCCCACCGCCATGTGGGTCGAAAAAGAAGGCGTTTATGGTAATGCTGAACGTCGCACTCAATCTTGGTATCAAATGGTCAATCCACCCGAAGGCGCAAAATCAGATTTATGGCAATTGCTGGAGTTTTCTAAACGTTTTACCGTTGAAGACACCTGGACAGAAGAATTGCTCAACCAAAAACCGCAATACCGGGGTAAAACCTTGTTTGAGGTATTGTTTGCCAATGGTCAAGTCAATCAATTTGGGCTTGATGAAATTCCCGCAGACCGCTTAAACGATGATGCCAAAGCCGCAGGTTTTTACGTGCAAAAAGGTTTGTTTGAAGAATATGCCAGCTTTGGTCGTGGCAAGGCCCATGATTTGGCCCCGTATGATCGCTACCATAAAGAGCGCGGATTACGCTGGCCAGTGGTTGATGGCAAAGAAACTTTATGGCGTTATAAAGAAGGTTCTGATCCATACGTTAAACCCGGCAGTGATTTTGAGTTTTATGGCAAACCCGATGGCAGAGCGATTATCTTCGCCCTGCCCTACGAGCCGCCCGCCGAATCGCCAGATGAAGAGTATGACCTATGGTTATCCACCGGAAGAGTGCTAGAACATTGGCATTCAGGCTCGATGACCCAACGGGTGCCTGAGCTGTATAAAGCGATGCCGGATGCGCTGGTGTATATGCACCCGGATGATGCTAAGTCGCGCAATATGCGTCGTGGCGACTTGGTGAAGTTGGTATCACGCCGAGGTGAAGTCAAAACTCGGGTCGAAACCCGTGGCCGTAACAGACCACCTAAAGGGCTGGTGTTTATGCCCTGGTTTGATGCCAGCCGACTGGTCAACAAGGTCACCTTAGATGCCACCGACCCGCTGTCTAAGCAGACGGATTACAAAAAATGCGCGATTAAAATCGTCAAAGTGTAGGAGGTTGTTATGAACTATTTAAGCAAAACCTGGTTGTTCAGCTTGGCGCTCTCTGGGCTAACAGGGCTTTTTGGAGTAAGCGCCTTGGCCAGTGAAGAGGTGGCCACCTTACGTGATGATACACCGGTGTTAGAGCAGAAAAAGCCGAACATGATCCCCAAGGTGGTTAACACCGACATCAAGCAGGCACGTAATTATCCGATGCAGCCGCCGGTGATCCCCCATACCATTCGCAACTATGAGGTTAACCTCAACAACAACAAATGCATGACTTGTCATAGCCGTCAGCGCACCGAAGAGTCGCAAGCGCCGATGGTGAGTGTCACTCACTTTATGGATCGTGCTGGCAACTTTTTAGCCGAAATTTCGCCCCGTCGTTATTTTTGCAATCAATGTCATGTTTCTCAGCTGGATACCAAACCGCTGGTAGAAAATGACTTTATTGATATGCATAAATTGATGAAGCAGAAAAAATCTAAACCTGGTCAAGGGGAGCAATAGTGATGAAAAGAATCTTTAAAATTGGCTGGCAAACTTTACGTAAACCCAGCGGATATTACAGTCTGGGGGTATTGGTGATTGGCGGATTTATCGCCGGGGTGATTTTTTGGGGTGGTTTTAACACGGCGCTAGAATTGACCAACACCGAAGCATTTTGCATTTCGTGTCATGAGATGGAAAACAACGTTTACGAAGAGTTGAAAACCACCATTCACTTTTCAAACCGTTCAGGGGTGCGCGCCACCTGCCCAGATTGTCATGTGCCGCACAAATGGACTGATAAAATTGCCCGTAAGATGCAAGCCTCCAAAGAAGTATGGGGCAAAATCTTTGGCACTATTAATACCCGAGAGAAGTTTCTTGCCGAGCGATTACATCTGGCCCAAAACGAATGGACCCGGTTAAAAGCCAATGATTCACTGGAGTGTCGTAACTGCCATAACTTTGACTACATGGATTTTACTGAGCAAAGCAAACGAGCAGCGAAGCAGCATTCTACTTCGCTGGCGACTGGGGAGAAAACGTGTATTGATTGTCATAAAGGGATTGCCCACGCTTTACCGGATATGGCGCAACATAAATCGCCCTAACACTGCTGCGCAATAAATCGCTCCAACACTGCTGCGCGACGTGTTACGCGCTTTATTAAGGTTTTGCTTCGCAACGTTTTTTGGGTGGGGATGTGCGTCAACCCAATCCCAAAAGCGAAGCAATCTTAATAAAGCGAATTAACGTCGCGAAGCAGTTAATGCGATTTATTTTTACCTTTTAGAGTCTATTAGACTCTGGATTGCATCCAACTGCTCGGGTGTCATGACGCTGTGCTCAATCAGCTTTTCAATGATCTTCACCGCATGGCCCGTATCATGATGCAGCCCTTCCTCTCCTTCTTCACCCAATTTCACTTTAAACACCCGATGCTCACCCTCACCTATTTCAAGCACCTGATGATGCTCACTATCACTTTCGCCACTGCTATCACGGTGTCTAATCACCATAAACTTCTGATCTTTGCCATCAGCAGACGAAAAGCCATGCTTAAGCATCATATGACCTTCGCCACTGCTAATATTGCTCAATGTATTCAATAGCGCGGTACGGGTTTTTTCATCAACATCTGCCAAGGAAGCCTCAACAGCGTCCATATCGTTTAATTCTTCTTGAGTAAATTCAAATACCTGCTTTTGACCGTCAGTTTCAATGTTGATTACTGTTGGATGGTTAGCATCAGCGTTATGCTCAATTTTAATCATTTGCTGGCTATGGTTACTCGCATCACCAGCATTGGCAGCAAAAGCGCCTAAAGTGAACAGGCCAGCGAAGATTGAAGCTAAGATTGTTTTTTTCATGTTAAAATCCTTAAAATTAAATTTTGTATGTTTGTGAACGCTTAAACATAGAGCGAATACTGTGCCAATCTGAATTATGGTTATATTTCAAAAGGTTAGGGTATTTTTGGCCAATCGGCGATAAATCCCTTATCCTGATATCAGCAAGTTATCTCCTCATATCAGGATATTGCTGCTGGCCTTTGATGCGAGATAACAGTTGTTATCCGCTGGTATCCGCTATCTTATTGATATTAAAAGGGTTGCAGACCAGAATTGCTATAATAAGCAGTTGGAATGATAATTGCTGTCTCAACCTTTTAAGATCCAGCATTAAAATGAAAAAGTGAAATAATCCATGTCGATAAAGCGTTATTTATTTTTACTCATTGGCGGCATTGTCTTAGGTGTCGCGGCCATTCAGCTATTGTTGATAGGTTTGTTTAAGCAGCATTTAAACGATGAGATTGTGCAAAAAAGCCAACAACTGTCCACTCAGATCATCGATGTCGCGCTGAAAACCATTGATACCGACAACCAGGGTTTTGCGATTTATACCGATAAATCTTATCAGGGTTCTCATAGTGATAGCCAAAGCCGACATATGGCGGTCATCAAAATTCAGCAACCCCATGCGAATACCAAGCCGCACGCCGAAATATCCCCTGAAGACCAAGTCGAACACGAAAAACAAATGCGTCAGCAATGGACCAAAGAACTGCATCAAATCATCGAACAAAAACACCAGAATCAACGTAAGGTACGCCAATTCATCACCGCATCAGGTGAGCAAACGGTGATCATTGGATCTCCCGGCCCCGCTTTACATGCCAACCAATCCACCGCCATTGAGAGCCTGATCAACTATATGATTTATCTGATTCTAGCTTCTGCGGTGGTGGCGCTGTTTTTGGCCTTATGGCTCAGTGAACACTTTACCCGCCCGCTGCAAAAACTGTCTGCGGGGTTTGTTTCACTCGAAAAAGGCGAATTTGGCGTTCAGGTCACCGAAGCGGGTATCAACGACTATCGCAAAACCATTCACTCTTTTAATCAAATGAGCGACCGCCTTGCCCAACTGGCCGAATCCGAAAAAATGCTGCAACAACAAAGTCACTTGGCAGAACTCGGCGAAGTCAGTCGGGGTTTGGCCCATGCCCTACGCAACCCGATGCACACCATCGGTCTGGCGGTAGAACAGCTTAAAGACCCGAGTTTGCCCGACCCGCTTAAAGTCAAATTACAGGATAAAATTCAGGCCAAAATCAAACATATCGACAAAACCATCAAAGCCCTGCTGACCCTAACCACCGGAGAAATTCATCGCGATGACGATGTGCCGCTGCGTTCGGTGATACAAGATGTCATGCTCGAACTCAAAGCCAACGATCCCAATGTCAACATTAACCTCAATGCCCCAGATAACCTTAATATCAAAGGCTCAGAATCTGAAATCAGGGCCATTATTCATACCCTAGTGGTTAACGGTGTTGAAGCCAGTAATCATCAAACGCAGGTGACCATCACCATGTCCGACAACGCAGACACAGTAACCATTGCGGTATGTGATCAGGGCAAAGGCATTGAACCCGCCCTCGCCGAGCGCTTGTTTCAACCTCATGTTAGCTCAAAGGCCGAAGGTGCTGGCATGGGATTATATATTTCCAATCGGTTGGCAACCCTTTATTATAAAGGCAGCATTAGCCTGATAGACAACCCAGATAAAGGCTGTACCGCCACAGTAACGCTAAGTAAAACAACAAAAGCCAAGGCCAATAAATGAATGACTCAGTCTCTAACTCAGCGTTGCCCATCCACATTCTGGTGGTCGAAGACGAAAACGACCAACGCGAGATTATCTGTGACCTGTTAGAAGCCGAAGGTTATTTGGTCAGCCCGGCAGCCAGTGTCGAAGACGCGATTGTGCACCTTAAAGCCAACCCCACTGATATGGTGTTTTCTGACTGGAACCTCGGCACCCTCAGCGGGTTAGATTTACTCAACTATGTGAGAAAAACCCAGCCAGACTTACACCCAGAAATAGGCTTCGTGGTGGCCACCGCTTATGGTTCGATCAATCATGCGGTCAGCGCGATAAAAGCTGGTGCCGACGATTACCTGTCAAAACCTTTTCAGCGCCAAGAATTATTACTCGCCATCACCAAATCACTGACCGCTAGGTCTTTGCGTCAACATAACCAACACCTCAGCCAGCAGCTCGGCGAACAACAAAATATGGTTGATCTGATTGGCCACGCCCCCTGTATGCAAAAAGTGTTCGATCGCATCAAACGGGTCTCTAATACCGATGCCACCGTGCTGATCACCGGCGAAAGTGGCACCGGTAAAGAACTGGCCGCCCGCGCGTTACAACAACTTTCAGGGCGTCGTAACGGCCCTTTCATCGCCATCAACTGCGGTGCTATTCCAGAGTCGATTGCCGAAGCAGAATTATTTGGCGCTGAAAAAGGCGCTTTTACCGGTGCCACCAGCACCAAAATTGGCAAATTTGAAGCGGCCCACGAAGGCACCATTTTTCTGGATGAAATCGGCGAATTATCACTGTCAATTCAAGCCAAGATTTTACGCCTATTGCAAGAAAGCACGGTCACCCGCTTAGGGGCCAATAACGAAATAAAACTCGATGTGCGGATTGTCGCCGCCACCCACCGAGATTTACCACAGCGCATCCAAGACGGCGAATTTAGAGAAGATTTATATTATCGTCTCAATATAGTGCCCATTGAGATGCCGCCGTTAAGAGAACGACAAGAAGACATTCCGCGCTTAATCAACCATTTTATCGACATTAACAGCCGCCGTTATAATACCCCGTCGGTTGAGCTAGAAAAAACCGCGCTAAAACAGCTGATTGATTATCACTGGCCGGGTAATGTCAGAGAATTATCCAACCGCATCGAGCGTTTTATCTTGCTTGGCGATGCTGATGAACTCGTGCTCGGGCTTAGCGGTGCAGTAGTTGCGGGTAGTGACGGCAGTTATCAACTGCCTGACGAGGGGTTAAATTGGGAAGACTTTGAGAAACAGTGTTTGGCCCAGGCGCTGACTAAAAATGACCGCAACCGCACCAAGGCCGCCAAGTTTTTGCAACTGCCTTATAAGGCGTTTTTGTATCGACTGGAGAAATATGGTTTGAATTAAACCCACTCTTGCTAGAATAGCAATCAACCCAACCACATGGAAAGAAACATGAACCTTTTTACCTTTAAACATGCCATTACGGCGTTAGCCATCCTCGGATGCAGCAGCACTTTCAGCGCCCATGCTGACCACCAGAGCCAGCCGTTTAGCAATGGCCAATGGGTCGACTTAACCCATGAATTTAACGAAGATTCAATTTACTGGCCCACCGCCGAACCATTTAAAAAAACCACCGTGTTTGAAG
>JBLGCB010000227.1:0-10604 GCA_047617105.1 Phenylobacterium sp.
ACATCCATATTGTTGCGCGACAAATCACTGCCGATGGTGCCACCAGAGGCTTTGCCTTTATAAGTTGAGGTTTGCCAGCTAATCTCGGCATCATCGAGATATTCTCGGGTCCAGGCGATATACTCTGAATTGGCATTAAAACCACCACCGTACAATTTGAGGTTAACGCCAAAGCCCAGTTTCGGTGCATTGCCCAAATCCCATACGCCTGCCCAGTTAGGATTGACCCCCGGATTCACATCAGCCGACACCACTTTGGTTTTTTTCAACGCCTGGCGTAGAAAGTGGTCGCTATAGGACTGGGCCTTTTTCTGCTCTAGCTGCTGGTAAATAAGCTCGCCCATCAAATCGCGCAAATAACTCGATTCTGCGCCAGTGTTATTAATATTGCCCACCTCTTCATTGTCGACCAGAAACGCCATGGCGGTATATTGCGGCTTTTGCTGCGCCATAATGGCTTTAACAGACGCAAAAGCAGCGGCTTTATCATCTTGGCCATAAGCGGCAACCATACTGCGGTCAAAACCAACATCACGAGGTTTCATCGCAGGCACCAATGACAACTCAGCCGAGACCAAATCGGCCACTGAAATATCATATTCATCCTTTAAAAATTTAACCACTTGCTGAATCACTGGACTGTCTTTACCCGGCTTAGAAGCCACCAGCACATCCAACTCTTCGGCCTTTATCACATCACGGCTGACCCGTTTTCGTAAGCTTTTATCCACGTGAGGGGCAAGGTCTGGCACAATAAACACCGGTTCATCTGGCTTTAAACCGACCGAGATGTTGACGTGGCTACCGTCTTTTTTATCTACTCGTCCCACCAATGCCAACGGTACGTTAACCCACTGATAGTTTTTAATGCCACCATGAACATAGGTTTGAAACAACGCCAAATCTTGTTTTTCATACAACGGCCGGCCTTTGAGTTCAATTCGCGGAGAATCGATATGAGTCCCCACCACCCGAAAACCTTGTTCGAACGCTTTTTTACCCACCACAATCAAAGTCATCGCCCGATCACGATTAACGTCATAATAACGTGCACCAGGGTTCATCGGACTTTTCTCAGTCAAACGCGAAAAACCATTGGCTTCAACCAGCTTAACGGTTTCGCTGACAAAGCTCAGTTCAGTACGCGCCTGATGGATAAACGCTTTATAGTCTGTGGCATAAGATTCAACCTTGGTTTTCTCTCGATTGGATAATTTGAGCCAAGCAGAAATACTCTTTTTCGTCTCGGCCCCATGCGCGGGTAGTTGCACAGGCAGTTGAATCAGTAATGAGAATGAGGCAAGGCTAAGCACACGAGCAAAAAAACGTGAGGAAGAACAAAGAGAAACAGGCATAAGCGGCATCTTGTGTTTGGAAATTTGCTTAATAGTGGGGGCTATAGAGCCAAAACGCAAGTCATACACTTTGAGCTTTGCTATTTTGGCCCAAATCAAGATAAAATAGCCGCCAACGTCTATACCAATCACTAGGTAGCAAGAGAATAACAATGGATAACAAAGCCAAAAATGGCCAAACAACTCACGCCTCGCGCTGGCCGCTGATCAAACAAGCAATGATTTTTCAGTTAAAACTGGGTTTGGATGCACTGCGAGATCTTTTGCTTAGCCCGGTATCTATTGTGGCGGTGATCATTGATGTGTTGCTGCGCCACGACCGTAAAGACAGTCTGTTTTTGCGTTTGATGAAATATGGCCGCCTTAGCGATCACTGGATTAATTTGTTTGATACCAAAGAACTGCACGACAAACATACCAACAAGAGTGTTGATTATTGGCTGGGCCAGGTCGAACAGGCGGTCAAAACCCAAAAGAATGGCGGTGAAATCAACCAGTCACACAAGGAAAAACTAGAACAGTTGCTCACTTCCATTAATTCAAACAGTTCAAACAGTTCAAACAACAAAAGCAATAAACAAGACGACAAGGCAGGGCAGAGCAAAGATGAGCACTGGTAAACTCAAATATTTAAGCGCTTATGCCCCACAGGTGACCAATCAGGTTGAACACCTCATTGAAACCAAGCAGCTGGCCAAATTCATTCTCGATAAATACCCTGATAGCCACAATATCAGCGCATCGCGACCTTTATACGATTACACCATGGCCATTAAAAATGATTACTTGCGTAAATCTGGGCCGCTGAGCAAGGTGGTTTATGATGATAAAATTCATGTGATAAAAGATGCATTGGGTTTGCACACCTTTATAAGCAGAGTACAGGGAAAGAAGTTAAAGGCGAAAAATGAAATCCGCATCTCGACCCTGTTCAAACGGGTGCCTGTCGAATTTTTAAGAATGATTGTGGTCCATGAGTTGGCGCATTTAAAAGAAAAAGCGCATGACAAAGCTTTTTATCAACTATGCCAACACATGGAACCCGATTATCACCAGCTGGAGTTTGATTTACGTGTTTATCTTACCCAGCTGGAGATTGGTGGTCCGCTTTATTAAACTTCGTCTGCATCGTTGATATCATGAACACACTGGCGAATCGCTTTTTTGGTCGCTTTGCGTGAAGTATGATGTGCGGTGAATTCTTCTAGGGTAACGCTAGTATCTGCATCGGCATCCATGGCACTAAAACCATTGTTTGCTTTGCCCAATAACGCCGCTTCTAATTCAGCCAAATCAATCACACCGTCGGCATTGCTATCAATGCCCGCAAAACGATCTTCAGAAGAAGTAAACTGGTCAGCCGTTGGCACCACAATATTGTCGTCGCCAGTTTCTGCTTTTACGTCTGCCACACACTGCACGATATCATCGGCAATGGCCGATAAATCTACCGCATTGCCATGACGGTTTTGTTGAAATTCTGCCAACGATAAAACACCATCTTCATCACCATCTTTTCTGGCCAATTTTTTCTCGGCTTTGGCCGCTGTCGGGTCAGTTAATTCGGTCAAAGAGATTGCGCCATCTTCGTTTACATCTAAGCGGGCAAACATTTTTTCAGCGCGCTGACCGCCACCATGTCCATGCCCACCTCTGCCGCCTCGGGCGGCTTCGTCTGGTGCTGCCATAGCTTGTGGCACAGAAAATAAAGTGGTGGCCACTAGGCTGGCTAAAAGTGCGGTGTTAAAACGTTTTGTCATTGTTGTCATGTCGTGCTCCAAAGGGGATTATTGTCAAACTATGGTTAATCAATTTTAGAGATTCAGCGGCCATACTTATTCTGCTGTTGTCTCAGTTCACAGCTTAAAACGCACCCTGATCACTTTGGTTGACAATCTTTTTAAATTAAATGAAAAAAGTTTGTTTGCGGATCTATTTGCCTTTAGCCAATTACATCAGATGGCTAAAGAATATCTGCTGCGCAGTTGCAATGACGCCTATAATTGGGTTAGCGTACATCAAACGGCAGTGTCGTAGGCGGTGCATTTAAACCCGCAGGCTGTCTCAGAGGAATTTATTAGTTAAGGCGCAAATAAAACCATGAAATCAATCGTCATTTCAGGATCGGGATTATTCACCCCCGAACACACCATCAGCAATGAAGAGCTGGTCAACGCATATAACCAATATGTCGACTTGTTTAATCAACAAAACCAGCAAGCCATTGCCGCCGAAGAATTGGCCGCACTGCCTTATTCCAGCAGTGCCTTTATCGAAAAAGCCTCTGGCATCAAATCTCGCCATGTGATGTATAAAGATACCATTTTAGATCCCCACATCATGATGCCACAAATAGATAAATGTGGTCCAGATGATACCCCAGAAATGGTGACGATGGCATTAGCAGCGGCCAAAGAAGCGCTGGCTCAAGCGGGTCGTCACGCACATGAGGTCGATTTGATTATTTGCGCCGCATCGAACAGCCAGCGGCCTTATCCGGCATTGGCGATAGAGCTGCAACATTTACTCGGCGCCCAAGGTTATGCCTATGATATGAATGTCGCCTGCTCATCGGCCACCTTTGCCATCATCAATGCCAGCAATGCGATTCAAACCGGTAACGCCAAAGTGGCTTTGGTGGTCAACCCAGAATTTGCCTCGCCACAATTGAACTATAAAAGTCGCGACAGCCATTTTATCTTTGGTGATGTATGCACCGCCACCATTATCGAAGCAGAACAAGACTGTAACCCCGGCAATGCTTTTCGCATTCTCGGCACCAAACAAAAAACTCAGTTTTCAAACAACATTCGCTGTGCGGTGAACTATACCGATCACTGTGCGGGCAACATTCCCGACGACAATCCCTATTTCACTCAGGAAGGCCGTAAAGTATTCAAAGAATTGCTGCCCATCGTGGCAAAGTTGATTCTCTCCCATCTCGAAGAAATGCATTTATCCGCCACCGATTTAAAACGTTTGTGGTTACATCAGGCCAATATCAATATGAATGTTTTTGCCGCCAAAAAGATTTTGGCCAAAGAAGAGGTTGACGAACTTGAAGCCCCGCTGGTACTGGATGAATATGGCAATACCGCCTCTGCGGGTTCCATTATCGCTTTTCATCTGTACAAAGCCGATTTTACCCCCGGTGATAAAGGCATTTTATGTTCATTTGGTGCCGGATATTCGGTAGGATGCATTGGTTTGGAGAAATTATAATTCCCTTTATGGCTTAAATTGATTAAACTCAAGCCGTTTAATCAAAGTCTTCTATATACTAGTAGGGCAAACAGCTTAGACCTAATACTACTGAAATGACGGAAAATATCAGCAACATGACAGAACAACAACCATCGGACGAGCACCAACATCATGTATTGTACGTTGATGATGATTCAATCAACCTGCAATTAATGGAAGGTATATTTTGCCAACGTCCTAACATTTTGCTCGAAACCACTTTGGATCCAGAAGTCGGCATCGAAATCGCGCAGTTGAAACTGCCAGATTTAATTTTGCTTGATATCTCCATGCCAGTATTGGATGGCTTTCAAGTGCTTGAAATTTTGCAAAAAGACCCGCGTACTAGCGCAATTCCGGTGTTTGCCGTCACCGCCAATGCGATGGAAAATGACGTTAAGCGCGGTAAGACCGCAGGTTTCATCCACTATTTGACCAAACCGTTAGATGTGGTCAAACTACTGGGTCATATTGATGATATTTTGCAGTAACTATTCAGCGCACTCATCTTATCCACCATAACGGCGTTATTTTCGTACTCAAACAGTTACATATGCTCTATATGCGCCTATTTTCCGTGCGACTCTTTTCGCCAAGTTAAGGCCTTGTTCTGAAGCGAAATCTAAGCACGCTGAACAGTTACTAATTCAACTAAAAAATTAGGGTGAACTTTGCCCCGCCTGCGTCTGAAGTACTCAAGGTTACACTGCCGCCATGAGCCATCATAATTTGTCGGGTTAACGCCAACCCGACACCAGAGCCTTGCTGTTTAGTGGTATAAAATGGCACGAAGATTTCTTTGGCGATATCCGCTGCGATGCCCGGTCCATTGTCCGCCACTTCAAGCAATACATAGCCACTGTGATTCATTCGAGCTTCCAAGGTCACCTGAGGGTCAGTCCCTGCTAAACCTGATGAGCCTGATAAGCCTTGCAACGCTTGCTCAGCATTTCTTAACAAGTTAATCAGAATCTGTTCAACTAAATCTGGGTCAGCAAACAGCTGTAACCCTTGCGATTCAACCGTTACCGTCAGCCCAATGCCTTTACTCGCCCAGTGGCCTATCAGTAGTTTCTCTACCCGTTGAAATAACTCGCTCACCAATAACATTTGTTTTTGTGGCACTGGCTGTTGGGTCAGGCTGCGATAGCTTTGTACAAACTGCATCAAACCATCAGAGCGCCGAGCAACAGTATCTACCGCACGATGCACGTCCTGAAGCTCTTCAAGCACCTCATCAACACTGGCATTGGTATTGAGCTTAACGGCCACATCATCTACCAGCTCAGTGGCGGTTTTTGCCAGTGACGCCACCGGGGTGATGCTGTTCATGATTTCGTGGGTTAAAACCCGCACCAGGTCTTCCCATGCCTGCAACTGAGCACTGTCTAACTCACTTTGAATATCTTGCAAGCTGATTAACTTTTCCCTAAAGGGTTTGGCGCTAAAGGTATTGCCGCTTAGAGTGCCTGTCACAATTTCGCTCATCACCACGGTGAGTTGCCGCTCTCGCTGATCATAAGCAAAGTTAAGCAAGTGTCGCACCCCGGGTTCAAGGGTGGTGATGGTATCAAAAAAGGTTTCACCAAATACCCGCAAGTCTTCGGTTTTATTGACACTCACCCGACCAAATAAATGGCGGGCGGCATGGTTATGTAATTGAATTTTGCCATCGGGATAAATCGATAATAAAGGCACTGGGATATGTTCTGTCAATGATTTTAAATGCCGTAATTGCGCTTGTTGGTCGATACGAGACGCCGTAAAGTGAGCCATAATATCGCTTAATGCTTCACCGAGTTGTTCAAAACCAGCCCCCGTATCTTGGCCAGTAAAAATAGCACTGCCGCCACCACTGTCGCCATCAACACCAAAACGCGCCGCCTCTAAAAATCGACTCAGTTGTGCATTGGTTTGACTGATATAGCGATAGAGTTCAAACAGCTCAGCCACCACCATCAAAATCAACAAGGCCATGACGCCATAATAGCCGTCAGCCGTCAGTGCCAAACTCAGCCCTAGCAAAGTGATAAAAAGCACCATCACCCGTATGATCATCAAAACAGCAAAACGATTAGAAACCATATTTTTCTATCCGACGGTATAAAGTCGCTCGGGTTAATCCCAACTCTTTGGCCGCTTTGCTGATATTGTATTGATGTTTGTTTAGCGCCACTTCGACCAACCGTTTTTCCATTCTTGCTAAATCCAGATCTTCTATTGGCTCAGCTTCTATTGGCGCTAACTTAACAGCGATTGGTGGTTCAAGCGCTGGCACCGCTGGAGTGAGCGTCGTTTCAAGTTGCAAGTCACAAACCGCTATCGTTTCGCCTTCAGATAAAATCACCGCCCGCTCTACCGCATGACGCAACGCCCGCACATTGCCCGGCCAATGATAAGCGCACGCGGCTTCGAGCGCTGCAACCGAAAAGGATTTGATTGGTTTGCGGTATTTTCGACAATACAATTGCACATAATGGCTGGCAATTTTGAGGATGTCTTCGGGTCGTTGCCTCAGTGGCGGCACCGTGATTTCAACGGTATTGAGCCGAAAACGCAAATCTTGTCTGAATTTACGTTCATCAGCCAATGCTTCGCGGCTAACATTGGTGGCAGTGATGACTCTGACATCAATATCCAGCGCCTGATTGGCGCCCAGTGGAGTGACCTGACGTTGTTCGAGCACGGTGAGCAATTTGGCCTGTAAATGCAGTGGCAGATTGCCAACTTCATCCAAAAATAAAGTGCCACCATTGGCGGCCAGCAAACGACCCACCCGATCTTTGTCGGCACCGGTAAACGCGCCTTTGCGATGGCCAAACAGCTCCGATTCAAACAAAGTTTCTGATACCGCGCCCAAATCAACAGACATAAACACATTATCCGCGCGCAGGCTCTGACGATGTAATTCGCGGGCCACCAGTTCTTTACCGGTGCCATTTTCGCCCATGATCAACACATTGGCATCGGTGGGGGCGCTGCGCCGAATAATCGAATGCACTTGAGCCATGGCCGCTGAATCACCCAGCAGGTTTTGTTTGGTTTGTCCTGAGGCTTCGACCAGCACCTGATTCGCGCGTTTTAAACTGCTGGCTTCACAACGACTTTGATGCAATTGCACCGCCGCCGATAAAGTCGCGATGACTTTTTCGTTTTGCCACGGTTTACAAATAAAATCGGTTGCGCCTTGTTTTATCGCTTCAACCGCAATGTCGATACCGCCATGGGCGGTGATCATCACCACCACCAAGTCAGGGTCGATATCCAGTATCCGCTTAAGCCAAATAAAACCCTGCTCACCGGAGCTTTGACCGGGCGAGAAGTTCATATCCAGCAGCACCGCATCAAAGGTTTGCTTGGCCAACAGCAGTGGAATATTTTGCGGCTGGTGACAGGTGACGACCTGACCAAAATGTCGTTTGAACAGCAGTTCACCTGCGGTCAAAATATCCTCATCATCGTCAACAATGAGTAATCGTTTATCATTCTTCAAGGGATTTCCTCGGCCATTACCTAGTTCACTAGTCACTGTTCATTATTATACAGTTACTGTTCAGATTTATTAAGGGCGCGCAACGTATTGCACGACACCTGTGGCGCATGAATTTCGCCCTGTTTATGGCCACTGCTTCGTTCTTTGTCGGTCAGGCGCAGATATTTCCAGATGCTGTTCGTCACTCCAATGTGCTTTTTGCGCCCGTTTTAGCGGTATTGTTATTGATGGTGTATTGGTTATTTCGGGTATTGTTTACCAACTTATACCGCCCAGGGGCTTTATGATTGCCCTTTCGAATCTTATTTAATTGTGGTTCCTTAACAGCAAACCAGCTAAACTGAATAATATATTGGCTCAAATCAGCTACAAATTAACTATTATGGAAACATTGTTCGACAAATATGGTGGCTTTCCCACCTTTCATCAGTTGACTCGAATTTTTTATCAAAAGTTACTTGATTCTCCTCAGGTGGCGCATTATTTTACTAATATCGATATTAATGCCTTAACCAAACATCAAACTAACTTTTTGGCCACTGCACTGGGTGGCCCGTCGCTCTATGAGGGCAGAGATTTAACCGCAGCCCATCAGGGTCTATCCATCAATCAACAAGACTTTGATGAGGTGGTTTATTCACTGGAAGAAACCCTCGAAGAACTCGACGTTGAAGAACAAGATATAAAAACTATTTTGGCGATTGTTGATAGTTGTAAGGGACAAATAATCAGTGCTTGAAACAGATAATCCATTAACGCTAACAGAAACACTGGCGGATCATCTGGAGATCGCCATTGCTCTAGCCGATCCTAGCACCAACCTGATCGTGCAATATAACGCCAAGTTTGCCCAGCGTTGTCTTGACGTTGACAGCAAAAATGACCAAAACACTGACATTGATATCACCACCATTATGCCTTCGCTTAAAATCGGCCTGTTACACAAAGTGCTGGGACGTAACCGAAAACACCGTCACATTGAAACCTTTACCAAACACACGACAGCTTATCCGGTCGATTTTGTGTTCTCCAACGTCGAACTATCAAACCAACCTTATATTCTAATTCAAGGGACTGATAACGCCCATAGCCTTGAATTAGAAAACATCGTCCATTCATATGATCAGTTAATTAAGGCACAAACCTTAGAAATCACCCTAGAAAAACAAAAATCGCAAATTGCCAGTAGAGTCAAATCTCAATTTCTTTCTCGCATGAGTCACGAATTAAGAACCCCAATGAACGCCATTTTGGGGTTTGCGCAAATACAAACCTTCAAACTCGACAGCCATCCTACGTTAAAGCAAAATAACGACCATATTTTAACCGCCGGTTATAGCTTGCTCGCCTTGATTGAGAAAATGTTCGATTTTGTTGAAATGGAAGATCATATCCTCAACCTAGCCGTCGAACAGTGTGATTTACACCACTGTATCGAAGAAGCCTTATCGACGTGCGTAGCATTAGCGCAACAATATAATGTTCAGTTGTGCTATCAGCCAAGTGAGCAACTGGCCAATGTCAGCGTCAAAACAGATAAAAGGCGCTTCATTGAAATCATTAAAGAATTGCTCACCAATGGCATTAAATTTAACAACGCTGGTGGTGCTGTGACAATTTTGGTGTCTCAATCGAGCAACGACAGCATTAAAATCGCGTTTAAAGACACTGGTACCAATATCACTTTTGATGAGCAGCAGATGTTGTTTGAACCTTTTTTCCGCTCAGAATACGCCGACCATGCCGCGATACCAGGCATTGGCATGGGCCTAGTGTTAAGTCAGAAAATTGCCAAAATGATGAATGGGTCGCTACATTTCAAACCGAATCAAACCAACGATAGCGGTGATGGCTTCGACCACAGTGAAGGTTTAACTTTTTTCCTACGGGTGAAGCAGTGGCGGGGTGGTTAGAGCGGCACATGGATGTGCCGCCATTTCAACTTGTTGAAATGTAAGCGAAGTTCAACTCGGCAGCCGCTGCTGTGCTTGAACGCAGCGGTTTCCTGAAACCTCACAGGGATGTGAGTTTCAGGTGGTTCGACATTTCGACGATAACTAGTCTACAACTCATAGAGCTCTAATGGTAGACCATCGGGATCGCTAAAAAACGTATACTTTTTATCGGTGTATTCATCAATTCTAATGTCTTCAACCTCAACCCCCGACAATACCAACTGTTTGACCACCGACTCTATCGATTCCACCACAAACGCCAAATGGCGCAAACCCAACGCTTCAGGACGGCTTGGTCTGGCAGGTGGATTGGGAAAAGAAAATAGCTCGATTTGACTGCAATCGGGTAATTTCAGATCGAGTTTATAAGAATCTCGCGCTTTTCTATAATTCTCTGCGATGATTTCTAAACCGAGGATTTGGGTATAGAAATGTTTCCTGCATTCAACTAATAAGTGCAATTCATTTTTTCCAGGACAAAGAACGGCCAGCTGATGTATCATCCCGGCTTTCCTGTCCGACCAAAGATGAGAGAGCTTATGAGAAAATACAGTCAGC
>JBLGCB010000228.1:0-10601 GCA_047617105.1 Phenylobacterium sp.
ATTAAAATACCATATTTTAATTCAATATCGCAGGACTCTGCTTGTGCCACAGCAGGTAATAAAATAAGTAGCAAACAAGCTAAGATGCGACGAAAAGCAAACATAAAAATGCGGACCGGGGTAGTAACAAACAGATGTCACTACCCTAACAAATCCATCAACTAACAACAACTTTCGTAACCATTCAGCGCACTCATCTTATCCACCATAACGGCGTTATTGTCGTACTCAAATAGTGACTTTAATTGTGGTTATTCGGCGTAACGAACAAAGCGAACATGCAAATCGAGCAATTTCTCTTTATTGTTGTTACGACCATTGTAAAAAGCCATGCCCCAAGCCCAAGTATTTTCATCATTGACGGTGGTGCCAGTCCAGTAATTTTCGGCGGAGGTGGCCGGAAATATAGTCTGGTTAATTGACGGGTCAACACAACTTTGTTCCACTATCGTCGCTAACTCCTTAACCGTCGGTAAACGCCAGTTACTGTGACCACCATATGTTACGGTAGTCGATAGTTGTAAGGCATCCTGCCAGGTAATACTCGACGGCGACCCGGTGCAAGTTGAGTTTGTTGCATCCCAAGTCTGACCATAAGAGCAGCGAGTCCACATCAACCCTGTGATGGTGTCCAGCGTCATACCATTACTCACGATGGTGAAGTTGGCGGTTGGCGTGGTGGTGGTTAAGGTCGTGTAGCAAGTCTGGGCCAACGCCTGATAGCTGAACAGTCCACCACATAGCGCGCTAAACAGGTAGCTGGCGGTGACTAATCGTTTGTTTAATTTTTTCATCTTCAATTCTCCTATAGCTCTTAGCTGGTTTTCAGGGTTTAAGGTGTACGAACAAGGCGGACATAAGCACTTTGGATTTTAGGCAAAGTATTGTCGTTGCCGGTACCAAAGTCCATCACCCAACTGGATTGTTTACCACCACCATCGGCACTGGTTTCAGCACTCCAGTAATATTGATGGCCCAACAAGGTATCGCTTGGTAAGTCATTGAATATATTGGTATCAACAGCACCTGTCACGTTACCTTTGCTGTAGTTAATAATCGATTGCATTTCTACCATGGTCGGCACACGCCAGTTTGAGCCACCACAAAATACCGTGATATTGACGTCTTTAACATAAGTTTCTAGACCACAGTCATCCGCACTAGGGCAAGTGGTTAACGGATCCGATGCGGTGCCGCTTTCGCCACCTGTCGAACCGTCAGGATAATGCCATACATAGGTATTTTTGTTATCTCTCAATCCCGTGTTTGGCACGTTGTCTGTTGAAACCACTTTAATCTCCCAAATCAAACCGGTGAAGTTATCTCTGATACAGGCATGGTCAGTGGCATCATCAGCAATTTCATCGCCATTGGCACCGAGTTTAGTGTAATCAAATCCAGCTTCACCGGTGCCCACTTTATCAAGGAAACCTGACACCGAATCTCGTCCGAAATCCGCATCCTGACGAGGATAATTACTGTCGCCACAAGGCACTTCCTGACTCTGGTTATAACAGGCAACTTGTCCTGAATCGGTGATCTTGCCTAATGCTATTGGTTTGACCGTCACCGTGGTCACATCCGTGGCTTGGTCGTCATCAGTGTTGGTGACTTTGAGTTCAAAAATTAAATCAGTGTTAACATCCACATTTGGTGCAACAAAAGTGCTGATACAGTTATTGGGGTTATTAAACGACACCGTAGGCCCTGACACCAAACGCCAGCTACAGGTCACCGCAGAAACACTGGAAAAACTGGCCTGACCGTCTAAGGTCACCGTGGCAAATTCATCTGCTAACTGATTGGCACCAGCATCAGCAACAATCAAATCCGTGGTACCAATCACTTCAATTTCCATATCAAAAGACGCTTCACCACCTTCATCATCGGTCACCGTCAAGCGATAAACATAACTCTCAGGATTGGTTTGCACTGGCGCTCTGAATTTGAATACCATCGGATCACTTGAGGTCTCTGGCGGGATGGTTACCGTACCACTGCGCTGTGACCAGGCATAAGAGACAATTGAACCATCACTGTCAGTCGATGCTGAACCGTCAAGGGTCACCAATTCACTGGGTTGCGCGGGTAATAACGCGGGTGTCAATACTCTGATCACCGCGACAGGTTTGAGGTTAACCGGATTAACAATCACCGACACTCTATCCTCAGCAATAAAACCGGTAGGCGATTGGTATTGAACCAAAAACTCGTAATTTTTCACCGTTTTGGTCGCCAAGGTGACAAATTGTGCGACCGCCCCAGTGAGCGGAAAATTAGCTAAGGCATCACCCGTGAGCTGACTCCAAGTATAAGTACCACCGATGGGATCTCCCGTGGCGGTTAAAATCACCGTTTGCTCTTCGTTGACCACCACATCTGGGCCACCATCAACCGCGACCAGAGTTTGATCGGGATCAACCACCACCACCAATTCATATTCGGCGCTGGCACCTTCATCATCGGTCACGGTAAGGGTAAAGGGAAACTCAGTGGTGGTAGATACCTCGGGGGCAACAAAATGAAATTGAGCAGATTCAGTGCCATTGAGTTGAGAAACCGCCGGGCTACCTGCCCCCTGCTCCCACTCATAGCTGCTGATGACGCCATCAACATCCTGATCGTAAGAAGTGCTGCCATCCAGTACCACCGTGCTACTCGGCGCGACGTTGCTGGTCGTTGGTGCTGTACGGGTGGCCACTGCCACCGGGTTATGATTGATTGGCGCAATGGTTACACTCAGCGAATCACTGACGATAGTGCCGTCTGTGGCGGTGTATTCAACCCGAAAGGTCAGTTCTTGTTCAGTTTTGACCGAAGGGGCTGTCAGGGTGACCGTATTGGCCGTTGATGGAAATTCTGCCAGTACAGGTCCGGCAATTTGTGTCCAAGAGAAGTTGCCGCCAGCGGGGAAACCCACTGCCGTCACTGTCGCCGCAGCTTGTTCGTTTATGTCCTGATCGAGTCCGGCATTGACGCTAGCCGCGGTATTGCCTCCCGTGCCTCCCCCGCCAGTATCACCTCCACCGCTATCTGAGCCACCTCCACAGGCAGCCATTGTTAATAATAAAATCGCTATAATATTAAAGTGTATTAGTTTTTTCATTGCACCGTCCACCGACTTAATTCAGGCATGTGACCAGATAAAGCAAGTTAGATGCCAGAATAAGCGTCAAAAAATAATTTCGTGGGATTGTGGGGCTGGTGACAACAAACTTTAGATTGAACCCTACCGTAGGATGGGTAGGAGTGAGGGACGAACGTAAACCCATCATTTCGATTGTGAAGCGACAGTAAGAAAGGTTTGTCTATGGCAGAAAGGTCACGCGTGGGCACAAAAAAACGTGACCACCCTACAACGGATCAATCCGTAGATTGCCATCCACCAGCTTCACCTTAGAAGGGCCATATTCACGTTTGGTACGGGTTTTCTCACTACCAAAAACGATATCAATACCCGAATAAATACGGTCTTTAATCTCCAGCTTGCTGTCATCAAGTAAAGTTTGCTGCTTTTTTTCCAACGCTTTACCTTTGGCCATCAGATGTTTTTGGATTTTCTTGTGCTTTTCAAAGCTAGCAACGCTGTCTGTCAATAACGTTTTTTTGTCTTCACCGTTAGGTAAATCTTTAATGTGCTCGACCGCCGTTTTGATATCAGCCAGAATTTGTTTTTGTTCATCAATGGCACTACGAAGCTGATTTCGTTTAGCCACCACTTTGTCATATAACAAATTAAGGCTAACGGCGGTGTGACTGCCTGCTGGTGCACCAAGCGTGCCCGCTTTAAGGGTTTCAGTTAGGGTGAGTGACCCGCCAATGATTTTGCCGTTAGGATTCTCTTCGCTGCCAACCAGGATGTTTTTTGCAGTGATCCGGCTGTGCAACAGTTGTTTTTCTACCGTCACGGTACTGGAACACTCCACCTCAATATACTGAGCATGACGTATAAAAATATTGCCTTTGGCTTTGATGGTCGTACTACAATCGGATTCGTCATCGGCATCCATCTGTCGACCAATTGCGGCTTTACCAATCACAATATCGCCAGCCGCTTCAACATAAGCAGAATCAACATAACCGCTGATATTCACATCACCATTGGCTTTGATTTTCATGCCTTCGCCAACATCACCATTGACCACCACACTGCCTTCATAGACAATATTACCTGTGGACACATCCACTTTAGGCACTTCAAACACATCTTCAACGGCCATGCCATTTTCAACGCTTCTGGGCAAACCATTAATGGTCGCCAGTAATTCCAGCGGATTTTTGGCATTAATCTCAGTACCATTGCCGGCCTTTAACTGCAAATCAACACCATCTGTCGCGTCAATCACATCACCGACCACACTACAACCGCGAACCCCTTTGACCATAGGGATTTTACACAACACCACATCACCTACTTTGGCTGACACCAACACACCGAGATCGCGCATATTCACCGTATCGGTTTTATCATTGCTCACTTGAGGTTTTAATACACGGTCTTTAAAGCAGGCGAATTTTTTTTCAAATTTGGCACTGACGCCTTGTACTGGTTCTTTACCAAAGGCGACCGTTTCTTGCACTTCACTGCCAGGTTGACTTTTACTGGCTTTGGCTGCCAGGGCGACAACCGCTTTTTTATTAAAGCCAAAGGTGACATTTTGTTCCTGAGCGGCTTTGATAATTTGATTGGCCGACACATGCGAGCCGCCATAAGCACAAAATACCTGAGCGTCTGCGCTCATTTCATCTTCTGCGACAATAATTCGCAGGTGGGCATTTTTTTTCTCGGCCACCACACCACTAAACTCAGTACCAATACCATCTTCTACCGCATGTAATGAATCAACGAACTCATTATAAGCGTTAAACACGTTCATAAACTCATCCATCAGCACAAAGAAGCGACCGGCCTCAGAGGCTTCGAACTGTTGGGTAAAGCTGGTTCTTTCCAGCTTTACCCCGTCACCACGATAAGATAATGTCAGGCTGGCTTTGCTGGCCCCTTCAATGAGTTTGATATTAACGTCTGGCAAGTGTATTCCTTTCAATGCTTTTAAAGGCTTAATGCTTTAAAGGCTTAGCGCTTTTCAGGGCGTAATGTTTTCCAAAGCTTATGTTTTGGATTAAATTAACAAGCTAACCACCTGTTACAAATAGCTTTCTTGGTGAATCTTAACAAATTGTGTAGTCCCTTTTTTGGTGTAATCTATTTTATATTCACGACCATCCAGCGATTGGACAAAAAGTAAGGTCTTAGGTTCACTAAAAACATCCTGCGCCGCGACAATAATCACTTCTAAATAACGTTCTTTAGCATCTCGTCGATTTTTCGGCAATGGTTCTTTAAAAATTGAAATCCCATTGTGGGTGATTTTCAACATCGGATCCGTGTCTTCATTCACAATCACTAGATCCAACTTTTTCAGTTTATGTATAACGGTATTACGGCCACTTAAAATAAAAGCCCGTTCCATTTCGTTATTCGACATCTCAGCTTCTCCTACTCTAACAAACTAGTAACCATTCAGCGCACTTATCTTTTGCACCATAACGGCGTTATTTTCGTACTCAAACAGTTACATATGACCTATATGCGCCTATTTTCCGTTCAAAAATGCCTTGTTCTGAAGCAAAATCTAATCACGCTGAACAGTTACACAAACTCGACTATTTGCAGACTTTAACAATAACTAATATCACTATCAACCTGTTACAATCTTTTATCGTCTATATTGGCTGTTATCTCTTAATTTTAAGCTTATCTTCTCAGTAAAAGGGTTTTAAAACTCGTTGGTCTGTACGAAAGTCATACAAAAACTTTAACGGTAAAAACCAAAGTAGATGACAAATACCACAATCGCCCAAATCACAATTGCCCTGAGTTTTAGACAATAAGGGCACTCTTTTTTGCCAACCATATTTTTTGTCAGACCCATTAAAATTTACGTGTTAAGATGCGCTTAAGTATAGAACCTTTAGCGTGGTTATTTCAATGGACAAATCGATGCCTTCTTCAACTCAATCACCCAAAATCTCAGTAAATCCCTCCACCGGACAAGCGACCATTGGCGGCGGTTGCTTTTGGTGCCTAGATGCGGTGTTCAGAAAAATCAAAGGCATATTGTCAATCAGCAGTGGTTTTTCAGGCGGTGTTGAAATTAATCCTTCTTATGAACTGGCCTGTAGCGGCCAAACCGGACATATAGAAGTGGTGCACATCACGTTTGATCAACAACTGTTATCTTACGAGGCATTATTGGCGATTTTCTTTGCCGCGCACGATCCCACTCAAATCAATCGTCAGGGCCACGATATTGGCCCACAATATCGTTCAGTGATTTTCTTTCACAGCCCGCAACAACATCAAAGCGCTAACCAAATGATCAGCACGATAGACAATGAAGACTTGTGGCCTGATAACATTGCTACCGAGGTCCGTGCTTTTGATGCTTATTACCCGGCACCTCATCAGCACCAGGATTTTTATCAGCAGCACCGTGAAGTGCCCTATTGCCAAATCATTATCTATCCAAAATTAGAAAAGATCAGAGAATTATTTGGCGAGTTACTGATTTGACAATGCGTTAATCTCTAAAATTGGTGAATTGAAATGGCTGACCAAAATCTCCTTCACGAACCAGTGCCATCACGCCCTGCAAGTCATCGCGTTTTTTACCGGTGATACGCAACTGCTCGCCTTGGATCGCAGTCTGAACTTTCATTTTTTTGTCTTTGATCGCTTTGATGATTTTCTTCGCGATATCGGTTTCAACCCCTTGCTTAAAAACCACCTGCTGAGAATATGTTTTGCCGGTATGCACCGTCTCTTTGAGTTCCATGCTGTTCGGGTCGATGCTGCGTTTCACCGCTGCGGTGCGCAAAATATCCTGCATCTGAGTCAACTGAAAGTCAGCGTCGGCTTTGATGGTAATAATATCGTCTTTGAACGAAAAGCTGGCGTCAGCCCCGCGAAAGTCAAAGCGAGTCGCCAATACCTTAGTGGCATTATTGGTGGCGTTTAAAATTTCTGCGGAATCAACCTCAGAAACAATATCAAATGAAGGCATGATGATCCTCTTAATACTTTTTAATAAGTAACTATAAATGTGATTATAAATGTGACTATTCAGCGTGCTTAGATTTCGCTCCTGGACAAGGCCTTAACTTGGTGGAAAAAGCCGAACGGAAAATAGGCGCATATAAGTCATATGTAACTATTTGAGTACGAAAATAACGCAGTAATGGTGCGAAAGATGAGTGCGCTGAACAGTTACATAATGATTTGGGGCGATTATACCCTGAAATTTTTGATATAATCAGCAAAATTTTGACCCAACACGGATATTAAAAAGCATTGAATCCTATTAAAGCCATCATAGCAGTCATTAAACAGCGAAACTCAATCCAGTACATCGCACTATTTTGGGCCTGTTTGTTATTTGTTTCTTATAAATTGCTGGCCCCCGCCACCCACTCAGGTATCGACATTCCTCATCTTGATAAGCTGGCCCATGCCGCTATTTTTTTCGTGTTATGTGGTTTGCTGATGCGCGCTTATTCGATGTCGTGGCTGCAATATTTCACCGTTTTTGCCGTTTATGGTCTGATCACCGAATACCTGCAAGCCCAAACTGGCCACCGTAGCGGCGATGTTTTGGATTGGTTGGCCAATATGACCGGGGTGATATTGTTATTTATCGCACAGCTTGGCCAAACAAAGTTATTCAGTCAAAAGGCGCAGAAAATCAGATGAGTCAAAACAAACCCTGGTTTATTGTTGGGCGAGGGTCCATCGGATTATTAGCTGCCCATCAACTGGTCAGCCACGGTTATCCGGTTGAGTTGATTGTAAAATCTAACACCCTGCAAGCGAACAGCAGTGTTTTTGATGTCACTGCCATTGATGGCAGTCAGTCACAATGTAGGGTCAATATCCAAACTTTTCACCAGTTGGCGGGCAAGACCATTGATTATCTGCTGGTACCGCTCAAAGCTTACGATATCCTGCCCGCCATCCGTCAAATCAAACCTTATATCCAGCCGAACACGGTGATAATCTTATGCCACAATGGCATGGGCACAATAGAAGAAGTCCAACAAGAACTCGGGTTTGCTCAACCCTTGTTATTTGCCACCACCACTCACGGCGCTTATCGAAGCAATAGCCAACACAGCCCTCAGCATTTGGTCCATTCGGGATTAGGTCAGAGCAAAATCGGTTGGATCAGCAAACCAGTAACTGATGATCGACAATTACGCCAATCCATCAATCACCTGTTGCCACCAATAAGCTGGCATGACGATATCAACGTGGTATTGTGGCAAAAGCTCGCGATTAATTGTGTCATTAACCCGCTCAGTGCCATGGCTCAGTGTCAAAATGGTGCGCTGGACGCCCCTCGTTTTAGTGCCCAAATCTACCGCTTATGCCAAGAAATTGCCCATGTGGCCAACGCCTGTCAGCTGCCTTTTACCACCGCAGAGCTTATCGACAGCTGTTATCAGGTGATTAAGGCCACCGCCAATAATTTTTCTTCGATGAACCGTGATGTTGCGGCTGGTCGCACCACCGAGATTGATTATATCAACGGTTATTTGGTGCGACAGGCACAGCTGGTTGGCATTAAAGTGCCGGAGAACCTAGCCTTGTACCAGCAAATTAAAGCCCTTTGATTACGCCATTTTGGCAATCAACACCTTTCGCACTGGCGCAGAACCAAACTTAATGAAAAGATTGCGTAATACCAACAGCGCCAGCAAAATGCCACTGCCCATCACCAACCAATGCGGCAACATTTCATGTTCAGGGCCAATTTGTGGCGTGACTTCAAAACCATAATTGGCCACCAGATAATTGGTTAACCAGCCAAATGCCATTGCGGTACCAATCACACCAAACAAATAGGCACCCACCGCACGCCTACCCAATTCTTTGGCCACCACGCCTAGGGTGGCAACATTGGTCGCAGGTCCCGCCATCATAAAGACCAACACGGCACCAGGAGAAACCCCCGATAGCAATAACCCCGCCGCGATGGGAGTTGATGCGGTGGCGCAGATGTACATCGGAATGCTGATCAATACCATCACCACCATCGCCATCAGACCACCACCCCACTGGGTTAAAAAGTCAGTAGGCACGTAAGTTTGCACCGCTGCGGCAAATACCAATCCACAAATTAACCATAAAGCCGTGCCTTCTAACAAATCCGTCACACTATAATGCAAACTGGTGAGCAACCGCTGACCGGTGGTTTGTTCCTTAACAACCGGTTTATGTGAGCTACAACAAGATTTTTTCTTGCCAGGTGCCTCAGGTTTAGCTGCATCAGGCTTAGCTTCATCAGGTTTAGCTTCATCAGGCGCTGGTGGCTTATCAACAGTGGTGTCTTTGCCCACCAGCGAGCCTGCCACCACCGCACTGACAATCGCTGCGATAGGTCTAACCACCGCCATAAACGGCCCCAGTAAGGCATAAGACATGGTCACCGAATCCACCCCGGTTTCAGGGGTGGCGACCATAAAGGCAGTAGTGGCACTTTTTGACGCCCCCGCTTTACGCAACCCCAGCGCCGCCGGGATCACCCCACAAGAACATAACGGCAACGGCGCACCAATCAGCGCTGCTTTAAAGGCGGTGCCAACCCCTTCTTTGCCCAGTTGCTTGCTCATCAAGCTGGCCGGCACAAATAGTTGAATCAAACCCGCCACCAGCAAACCCAATAACAACCAGGGGGCAGAAGCGAGAAACAAAATCACAAAATTACTCAACAAAGTATCAATCAACATCGGCTGGCTCCAGGGCATCTAAAATCGAACAAAATTCCGCACTTTCGGGGCCGCCACAACAGGCTTTCTCAAGCGCAGTAAGAGAATCTCTGAAACACTCGAGTTCTTTAATGCGCATTTCGACATCACGCAATTTTTCCGTGGTGCGAAGTTTAACCTCGGCACAAGAATGACTGGTCCTATCAATACGAATCGACAATAACTCACGAATATCCGCTAAGGTAAATCCTACCCGCTTACAACGCAGAATAAATAACGCCCGCTGATAATCAGCCTGATTATAAAAACGATAACCACTGTCAGAGCGACTTGAAGCGGTGAGTAAACCGTTCTTTTCATAAAATCGTAATGTATCGGTTTTAATATTGAGTTTTTTCGCCAACTGGCCTATTTGCATCATTTGCCTTTTCCCCACAATCTTAAGCTTTAGATTAAGTATAGACCTTGGAGTAACATCCAAGGTCAACGGTCATTACATTTATTTCTGTTCAGCTATTTCGTTCAGCGTGCTTAGATTTCGTTTCAGAACAAGGCCTGAACCTAGCACAAAGAGGCACGCGGAAAATAGGCGCATATAGGATATATGCAACTGTTTGAGTACGACAATAACGCCGTTATGGAGCGAAAGATAAGTGTTCTGCGTTCAGCGTGCTTAGATTTCGTTTCAGAACAAGGCATTGTCGCACGGAAAATAGGCGCATATAGGATATATGCAACTGTTTGAGTACGACAATAACGCCGTTATGGAGCGAAAGATAAGTGTTCTGCGTTCAGCGTGCTTAGATTTCGTTTCAGAACAAGGCATTGTCGCA
>JBLGCB010000229.1:0-10580 GCA_047617105.1 Phenylobacterium sp.
ATCGGTGCGAGGGGTATCGGTTACCCAGGTGACCGTACTCACAGCGCCCTGAGCTGAATTAAAACTGGCGGAATCGGTCTCACTGGCAAAAATCGCAAAATAATTTTGGCCATTGACGGTTCTATTCACCGCATCAGAATACAGCTGATCATTACCGCCTCTGGCGATATGCGTCGCCATCTCACGGTCTTCTGCCGCCACAGCCATTTTCATATCCATCGAAGATGTGCTCAATAATGACACTGCGATACTCGTGATCGCAATCACCATCACCAAAGACACCATCAGCACAAAACCCTGGTTTTGTCGTCGTATTGATTGATACTGCTTAATCATTGTCATATTCCTTCTACTATTAATCACTGCCATTCGCCGTTAATCGAATTGATCACACTAACGGTCGAGGTGAATAACATCCGGCGATAGTGATCACCGCCACCGCTGACTGTTCTGTCGCCCAATAAATAACTGTTATTATTGCTGTATTTGGTGTCTTGGTTCAGTGCTCTGGCCAGTACGTAAATTCTCACACTTAAAATATAACTGGTATCGGTAGACCCTTGATTCCAGTGTTCTCTGTTGACACTTTCTGAGCCGACATAACTATCGACTTGACCATCCAGATCAATGTCAATACCAAACATAAAACGAATGTTTTCAATCCCATCAATCACTGGCTCGGCATTCATTGAGGCCGTCCCATCAGTGCCAATGATTAAACGTTTACGCATTAAAGTCGGCACACTCTGGCCATAGAAATCTTTGTTAGCAACATAGTACACCAAATGCTGGTACATCCAGTTTTTAGCATTGTCGATCACCGGGTAAGTCGCAGAATCAGCACTGCCCATGACGATGGCTGCTGAGCTCGGTGATGCCAACAAATAAAAACGGTTAGAACGAAATGTGTCAACATCAGTAATGGGTGTACTGATGGCTCTCTTCACTTGCAACACATCAGTATTAGTCATCGCATCAGTGATGCAACCCAATACATTACCTGTGGTCGCGGTAGTGGCCCACAAACTCCAGAAGGACCAGAGACTCACTTGTGGAAAACTGGCGTCATTGGTGCTGTTGCTGCCGCCTTCACAATCGGTGCCGGGTCGTGCAGGAATAGCCAGTAAATCACTGTTTAACTGGCTTTGATACTCACCCCAAAAGCCCGAATGTTGAATATCTCGACGTAACAAGCTACTCGCTAATCGACCATTTTCCTGCACTTCGCCAATACCTAGGGTTTCAGAGGTAGTGCCACGCATCGCACTGAAGGTAGACATCACCCCACCTAACAGAAATACCCCCACACCTAAAGCGATGATTGCCTCGACCATGGTCATGCCTTGCTGTTTTTTCATTGGCTTTGCTTGTGTAAACATTAAACCCATATTCCCAGCCTCAATTAATAAATAAAGGTATCAATATAAACCTGACGGCGTTTGGTACTGGCAGTACCACAACCCGCTGCCAGAGATCCTTCTGCTTTGCTGGCCGCGGCATCAGAGGTTTCGGTGCGCCCACTCCAAGCGATCACCACAGACACTGCGCCAGCAAGATGTGAGATACAAGCCGTCGGGCTGATTAACCCACCCGCATTACCGCCGCTTTGTGTGACATCAGCACCAAAGATGGCCATTTTCCATTCGTATAGATCACTGGCAGCAATGGAACCTGAACTACAAGGGGAGCCTGCGCTACGGCAGCGGTTGAGAGAAGAGTTGGATTCAAAATAGAGGAAAGTACCAGAGTAACTGTTGGCGGCAACGCCTGCGACATTCACCCGCATTCGTTGAACGATATCATTGGCCAGAGACGTCGCTAATGCGCGTTGCACAGCGTCAAAACTGCCTTTTTTTGACAGGGCTTGCATACTCACCACCCCAATAATACTGGTGGCCAATACCATAAAAGCAATAATTGCCTCAATAAAGGTAAAACCTTGTTGTTTACGCCTTAACATATCCCCACCTTATATCGAGTACTGGTCAAAAATCTGCTTTGCATCACAATATCGCAAAGAAGATACTCGTTTCGAAGGGGCACAGTCAAACACGCATACATGGCCGCCATAACCGTAAAAGTTAAGACCATCAGCAAAAATAATATGTTTGAGTCAAACCTCAGATTCGAGTACAACTTGACACAACTTATAAACCTAAGAACAAGTATAGTTTAATTATTAACCTATACAGAGATTATTATCGACTAAATTGTAGTTCACGATCAGAAAAAGTGGCAACTAATTGTTTTGACTGGTTTTTATACCTACAAAATAATTGAATGAGAACTAAAGTAGATACCTGCTTTCCCCGTTATTCTCTGCTGGGGCTATAATTCACCACAGAGGTATTTTTTTGTTGGTGGCACCAGGTGATTTTATCAGTGCCTTAAGGGTGGTATTGAATTGATTTATATGGGCTTTGTTCTCGTCGACTACCACTGAGTCACAGAGCACGCAGAGGACGCGCAGAGAAAAGCAAAAACAAAAACAAAAATAAAAGCAAAAGCAAAAGCAAAAGCAAAAAACAATATATCTGTTTGACATTATTTGTCACTAAATAACCCCCAAATAAAACGTTTTTCCTCTGCGTTGCCTCTGCGTACTCTGTGACGACAGCCCGGTGTGACTCTGTGGTAGTCGCAAAGAACAGCGCCAACAGCCTCACAGCCAGCAACGGCCTAGTAGTACAGCGGTGCCCTTCCCAAAGATTCTCTGTGGTGAGCTGTTAGCAGCAGGAAATAACGGGGGAAGCAGATACTCGCTTCCCGTACCCTTCAGCCAGCTATTGCCCTAGCAGGACGGCAAACCAATTGCCCTCTTCGCTGGCTTCCATCGCAATTTTAACAATCATGGTCAGCGGCACCGACAACAACATACCCACCGACCCCAACAACCAACCCCAGAAAATCAATGACAAAAATACCACCAGCGTTGATAGCCCTAATCCCTTGCCCATAAAGCGAGGTTCAATCACATTGCCCATCACGATGTTGATCACCGCAAAACCAATCGCAGCAAACCCCGCCACCGCAGGCCCTTGGATCACCAACGCCACCAATACCGCTGGCACCGCGGCAATGATAGAGCCAATATTTGGTATGTAGTTAAACATAAAAGCCAATACAGCCCATAACACAAAATAATCAACCCCCAAGGCCCATAACATCACCCCGACACAAGTACCTGTGGCCAAACTGACCAGCGTTTTAATCACCAGATAACTGTTCACCGAATCTAAAAAGCGGTCGATATGCTTTAATTTCATATGCGGATCGTCAAGCGCCAAATGAACTTTATTCGGAATGGCAGGGGCTTCGAACAGCATAAAAATTACCGTCAGAATAATTAAAAACAAATTGGCCATCACGTTACCCAAACCCTTGAGCATATCGGCCATTAACGACATGGCTGCACCAGGATTAAAATGCTGGGCCACCAATTCTTTGTTAAGTGTAATATTAAAGTGAATGAGTTGTTCAGTGACCCAGCCTAATTGCTCGGTAAACTTCTCGCTATACACTGGAATGTTACGAGAAAAATCATTCAACGATTGCCCTACCAACCCGGCAATAGAAAAGCCAATCACCACAATCAACGCCATAATGACAAACACCGCAATGGGGCGGGGAATTTTTAATTTCATCAACCGATTAATCAACGGATTACAGGTCATGGCAATAAAAATCGACAGTAAAAATGGCACTATTACCGTTGTGGCGGCTTTTATGCCTGCCAGAACAATCACCAGTGCCGCCAACACCAATAAGGTAGTGGTGGTCTTGGACCCGGATACCGACCTTCCTGAGGTATTCGCTGAGGCATTCGTTGGCGTGTCGTTGGTTATTGATTGCTCTGTGGGTGACTCAGTAGATGCTGCTGTAGGTGAATGCATAAGTTCTCGTTTATTTTTTTGCTTGCAAAGGTGCGCTTACCCGGCTTAATATGCTGATAATCACAGAAAAACACCAACATCGCAAATAAAGAAACCATCAATAATGAAATTAAATCAAGCTACTATACGCATCAAAAACCTTCGTCTAAGAACCTACATCGGCATTAATACCGATGAAATCGAAAACAAACAAGATATCATCGTCAACGTCAGCATTGGTTACTGCGCCGAAAAAGCCACCAACTCAGATAATATGGACGACGCCCTCAATTACCGCACCATCACCAAACGCATTATCGCGTTGGTCGAAAACAATCGTTTTTCATTGCTCGAAAAACTCACTGCCGACATCCTTGAGATTGCTGCCGAACATGATTGGGTAGATAACGCTCAAGTCGAAGTCGACAAACCTCACGCCTTACGTTTTGCCGACTCTGTTTCATTGAGTTTGTCTTGCGATAAAGAATAGTCGGTTGATGGGAGCGCCGTCTCGCTGTAACGACAGCGAGATGCTTGCTCCTACTAATCGAATTACAAATTCACACTCCGAAGCATCTGCGAGGTATTACGCGTCAACAACCGAGCGGTTGATGCCAAACCCACCAGCGATACAAATATGCCGCCAATCACCGGCCCCATCCACCACAACTCCCAGTGAATGCTTGCTTGCATACTAAACACCTGACTTTGCAATAACGCCAGTAACCCCTCAGTGGCAATGGTCGCCATCACCCCAGCTATCACCCCGAGCATCAGAAACTCGATCATCACGCTGTTGCGAATCAAACTGCCTTTGGCCCCTAAGGTGCGTAAAATGACAATTTCTTGCTGACGCTCTTCAATAGACGATTGCACCTGCGCCGTTAACACCAGCACACCCGCGATGATGACAATCAGCAATACAAACTCAACCGCCAACGATACTTGCTCAATCACCGATTGCACCTGGTTGATAATCGCATCGACCTCAATCACCATAATGGTCGGAAACGCTTTTAAGAACTGATTAAATTCACGCTTTTTGTCAGCCCCAACCCGAAATGAAGCAATATACGTCGCCGGGAAATCCTGCAATACATCTTCAGAGAAAATCATAAAGAAATTCGGCTGCATGGTATTCCAGTCCACCTTACGGATGCTTGAAACCGTCACGGTATATTCATCGGTGCCGACCAAAAACGTCAACTGGGTGCCCAAGGTGATTTCTAATCGCTCAGCCACCCGACTTTCTATCGACACCTCATTGGTGGCACCTGGCTCAAACCACTTACCTTCGAGCAATTCATTGTCCTTGGGTAACTTATGATGCCAGGTCATATTCAGCTCACGGCCAATACCCTGACGACCACCACCATCACTTTTGTCCTCTTCTTCTTTACTGGCAAAAATAATCAACTTCTCATCACCAATCTTAGACAATACCCCTCTGACCACAGGATATAAACCTTCAGAAGGGATCTCCATGCGAGTCAAAAAATCATTAACCTGGGTCATTTCGTCTTTGGTGACATTGGCCAAAAAGTGATTCGGTGCATTCTCTGGCAACTGCGCCTGCCATTCGCCGATGATGTCATTTTTTAAAATAAATAACGACAACAACAAATGGATCGCAAAAGTGAAGGTGATCAGCTGCACACTGTTAGCCCGCACCCGACGTTTAATCGATGCCATCGCCAAATGAAACGGGTTCGATGGCCGCACGCCAATGGCCCGTCCAGCATTGACAAATAGTCGGCTCAGTAGCAGCAATACCACCACCATCACCGCGCCAACGCCAAACATCACCGCACTGATTAAAAATGACTGACTGTACGCCAGCATCAACAAAAATACGGTTAACCCTGACAACGCCAGGTAACGCCAATTACTTTCGACTGCATCACCGGCATTGCGGCGCAATACCCGTAACGGAGGAATATCAAACAGCTGCAATAACGGATAAAGCGAGAACATCAACGCGCAGGTGACACCCGTTGCAATGGCAATCACAAATGGTTTTAGGCCCAAGGTAGGCGTGGGTTTGGGCAGGTATTCGCTGATCATTTGAAAAATCACACTTTGAATCAGGTAACCCAGCAATAAACCAGCGACAACACTCATTAAGGTTAAAAGAATTAAATGGGCGACATAAATTTTACGCACCTGAGTCGAACTGGCACCAAGGGTTTTAAAGATGGCTACCGGGTCGTAATGGCGCTGACAATAACGCTGTGCCGCCACCGCAATGGCCACAGCCGCCAGTATCACCCCAAGCAAGCCAGACAGTAACAAAAACTGTTCTGCCCGCTCTAGCGAACTGGTCACTGGTGATTGGCGGTCTTTCACCCCATACCAAAACTGATTATCCAATATTTGCGGTTTAACCCAGTCCGTCAGCCCCTGAATTTTGTCGGGTTCACCAGCAAACAAATGACGATAAGTGATCCGGCTACCCGGTTGAATCACTTGCGTGGCCGGAATATCCTGATAGTTCATCAACACCCTTGGTGCGGCATTAAAAACACTAAAAGATCCATCTGGTTCTTCAACAATGACCCCAGACACTTTCAGTTTGGCCATGCCCACTTCAAGCACATCACCGATATTAACATTGAGTAAATCAAACATTTTACGACCGAGCCAAACATGGCCAGGTTTGGGGATAGTGTTCACTTTCTCCTGGACACCATAGGGGGTTTTACTGAATACCAGTTCGCCCCGTAGTGGGTAGGATTCGGTCACCGCTTTAACATCGCCCATTTGCAATTCATCGTTATAAAAAATCATCGACGAAAAAATGATTTGCTTGCCATGTTCTATGCCTTCAAGCGGTGCCTGGGCAAAAAACGAATCTTCGACCAGCCGGGCACTTTGCAACACTCTGTCAGCGGCGATAAAGCTAGCACTTTTTTGCAATACAGCGGCCTGAATACGACTGGAAATAGCCGACAAAGAAAACACCGACAACACCGCCAAGGTGATAGCAATGGCAATAATCGTCAGTTCGCCCCGGCTCAGTTCTCGTTTAAATAATCTCAGCGCCAGTTTAAACCACATGTGCTTGCTCCTCTTGAATCGGCTCCTCTTGGCTAGCCTCTTCGTTCAGCTGACCATCATGCATGGTCAAAATACGCTGGCAACGGCTGGCCAGCTGTGGATCATGGGTGACCAGCACCAAAGTTGCGCCATATTGCTGGTTCAGTTCAAATAACAAATCTTCAATCAAGTGACCATTTTTACTGTCGAGGTTGGCAGAAGGTTCATCGGCGAAAAGGATTTTCGGTTTGGTGATAAATGCCCGAGCGATGGCCACCCGTTGTTGCTCACCGCCCGAAAGCTGATTAGGAAAATGTGCAGTACGGTCGCCCAACCCTACCCGCGCGAGCAAATCTTCAGCCAGTTGTTTGGCGTTATCCATACCCGCCAATTCTGCTGGCAACATCACATTTTCAAGGGCGGTTAAACTTTGAACCAACATAAATGCCTGAAAAATAAAACCAACGCTTTGACCTCTTAATTGTGCCCGCTGTTCTTCATTAAATTGGTGGATGGGTGCACCATCGAGGAAAATTTCACCACTTGAAGGTAAATCAAGCCCAGCTAACAGACTTAATAGGGTCGATTTACCAGAGCCTGACGCGCCAACAATGGCAATTGACTCACCGGGCTTGACACTGAAGCCAATGTCGCTAAGGATATGCAGTTCATTGTCATTAATTAGCACATGTTTGCTCAGGTTCGAGACTTTTATGATAGATAGATTTGATATTTCAGCCATATTTTTTGCCATGTTTCCTGTAAAAATGCCTATAAGAACCACTATTAGAGTCAGGTCGTTGCCAATGATTCACCTGCTCATGATATTGGGGCTATTGTCACATATCCCAAGCAGTTTTGCTGCTAAGCCTTTAACTAAGCCTGCAATGCCCGCCACTAAAGTATTAATACTCGGCGACAGCATTAGCGCAAGTTATGGAATGAAACAAAAAGAAGGCTGGGTCACCCTGCTGCAAAACCGCTTTATTGAGGAGAAAATAAACATCACCTTACTCAACGCCAGCATCAGCGGTGAGACCACAGCGGGCGGTCTGGCGCGGTTTGACACCATTCTCGAACGACAAAAACCCGACTTGGTACTCATCGAATTAGGCGGCAACGATGGCCTGCGCGGCTTTCCTTTGAAAAAAACCAAACAGAATTTGTTACAAATTATCGAAAAATCTCTCGCCCAAAAACACTTTACCGCACTAATGCAAATCAGGGTGCCACCAAACCTTGGTCCCCGCTACAGTAAGATGTTTTCAGATATTTACCCTACTTTGACCAAACAAACTAACATCACACTGGTGCCATTTTTGATGGATACTATTGCCGTGAAACCTGAATTGATTCAGGCCGATGGATTACATCCAACCAAAGCGGCACAACCGCTGATCCGCGATTTGATGCATAGCGAAATTGTTAAGTTGGTTGAAATGAAAAACCAGTGAAACGAAAATAGACCATATTAGCCACAAAACAACCAAATCAGCTACACTCACCACCGAAGAAGCACACAATTATGATTTAGTGTTGGACATCGCCAATTAACCTGGCTATTGTTACAACAAGGTATTAGGTAGTGCCTGTGCAGAAACGAAGTTTCTAGGCGCTAGCCAATGCGGTATATGGATGTACCGCCATTTCAACTTGTTGAAATGTAAGCGAAGTTCCACTTGCTTGAACGCAGCGGTTTCCTGAAATCAAACATGGATGTTTGTTTCAGGACGATAACTAGGTATTGCATCAAGATGTTTAACGAACTGAGGATTAAGGCAATGACAGCACATGCAGAAAGTATTGATCAAGAATTGTTTCCATTATTCTCTAGTCTTGAAGAGTATGAACGTGCCTGCAAATGGCAAGAAGATTTTCTTAAGCGCAGTTTAGCGAAAATGGCAAAAGAGGAAGCAGAACACCAAGAATGGCGTGAAATGATTAAAGCGCAAAATGAAAGACTTGATAAAGCTTGGAGAACATAATCATGGCCAATCCCATTAGTTCGTTTTTCAAAAAAGGACATGCATTAACCACTTTAGAAGAAAGCTTAGCAACCGTTGATGAAAGAATGGACAAACACTCAATAATGTTAAATGAGATGAAACAAGACAATGTGGTGAAGGGAATTCGCCTTGAGCGCGTTCAATCTGACAATGCCTCTTTAGAGGCCCGAGTAAAATCACTAGAAGACAAACTCTATCAACTCAAAATCGTTGCCAATAGCGACGATTTAATTCTCACCAGCAATATTCAGCCTGCAAATCATCCGGCCTTAAATAACAAACAGAATAATCAATAATAACCTGTATCTCCCGCAAAATACCAAACGCCTGTTGCAATACCAAAAAAAGGCCTGCCATTTCATTTTTACCTATTTACGTTCAATGACCTTTACTTCTTCCCACAAAGCATCCATTTCCTCAAGGCTACTACCCTGTAAAGTCTTGCCTGAACGTTTGGTCATGGCTTCAACTTGTTCAAAACGTCGCTCAAACTTGCGATTGGCCGCCCGTACAATGGTTTCAGGATCGTGTTTAAGATAACGAGTGACATTTACCAGCGCAAAAAACAAATCCCCCAATTCTTCGCCAATGGCGTCATGATCAAGATCTGGGCGCGCTAACTCCTGCTCAACTTCTTCAATTTCTTCTTTAACCTTAAGCAGCGCCCCCTTCACATCAGGCCATTCAAAACCGACGGTGGCACAACGTTTTTGCAATTTGTTGGCTCGGGTTAAAGCGGGCAGATTATGTGGCACATTGGCTAACAACCCCACTTCATCAACAGATTTTTGTTGTCGTTCTTTGGCTTTCTCTTTTTCCCAATTGGCATGAATTTGTTCATCACTGGTGAACACTTTATCTGAGAAAATATGTGGATGACGACGGATCAGTTTTTCACAGATAGCACTGGTGACATCGGCGAAATTAAATTTATCTTCCTCGAGTGCCAGTTGGCTATAAAACACCACCTGAAACAACAAGTCGCCGAGTTCATCTTTTAATTCAGCAAAATTGCCAGTCTCAATGGTTTCAGCCACCTCATAGGCTTCTTCAAGGGTATGAGGCACTATTGAGGCAAAGTCTTGTTTCAAATCCCACGGGCAACCCTTTTCGGGGTCTCGTAATTTGGCCATGATGGCAAGCAGGTCATCGAGTTGGTTCAAGGGGGTTTCCTTTTGGTTAGGTGCGGCAATAGTAGCGGGATAGCAGGATACCGAGGAAACATGCAGAAGGTCAAGAGCATTTACCTTCCACATCACCACGGTGGACACAAAGGAACCACTGAGATGTTTTTTGATGGTGGCACCGGGTGATTTGGCGGTGCCATGAGGGTGATGTTGCATTGAGTTGTATGAGCTTTGTTCTGTCATATGAAAAAGAACAGCTCCACCAACCCTCCCGCCAGCACCAACCTTGCAACACAGTGACACACCCAATAACAGACTCCCAAAAAATCCTCAGTGGTAAAATCTATGCCTGCACCTGCACGAAGAGAGCCACTTTAATTCACTACCCGCTTCACTTCAATCACGCCATCCATACCGCTGAGTTTGCCCATGATTCTCGGCAAATCGGCCTCATTAAAAATCTCAATATCCAAATCGAGTATACACACCTGATGTTTGTTGTCGTTTTTAGACCTGATATTCAGCACGGTTATTTTGGC